>CAYXXW010000103.1:6675-8994 GCA_964469115.1 uncultured Melioribacteraceae bacterium | reverse complement strand
TTTGTGTTTCCATTAATAAGTCCCTAATGTGTCAACTTATTTCAGGACGAGACATTAAAATGAAAAAAGCCGAAAACATAATGTAATCGGCTTTTCTTTGTAGCGGGGGACAAGATCCCGATTTTCATTGGGATTTCGTCCCGATTTATTGGGACTCAACTTAAAAGCAATTCTTTTCCTAATTTCTATTTAAAACCAAAAAACCCCTAACTTGCGTTAGAGGTTTTTTGGTTTTAGTAGCGGGGACAAGACTTGAACTTGCAACCTTCGGGTTATGAGCCCGACGAGCTACCAATTGCTCCACCCCGCGATATAAAATTTATATAGTAAAGAACAATCATTTCAAACGGACAGTAAAGCTAAACTCTTTTGTTTAAAAAATCAAGCCTCTTTTAATAATCTTTTTATCTTACTATTTTATCACGTTAAACTATTTAGATTTATTACGCTTATGTTAAAATCTCTTGAAATAAAAGACTATGCTCTAATTGAAAATATTCATGTTGAGTTTGAGTATGGATTAAATATTATTACTGGCGAGACCGGTGCGGGTAAATCAATATTAATTGGTGCGTTAAGTCTTTTGCTTGGTGAAAGAGCTTCAATAGAAACTGTGAGAAAAGGAGCTCAGAAATCTTTTGTGGAAGGTATTTTTAAGGTTGGTGAAAACGATAAAGTTAAACAATTTTTAGTAGGTCAAGATTTTGAGCTTACTCAAGAATTAATTCTAAGAAGGGAAATTTCACTAAAAGGTTCAAACCGATGTTTTATTAATGATACACCTGTTCAGCTTTCTTTGATTAAGCAAGTTGGTGATTTGCTGATTGATTTGCACGGTCAGCACGATCATCAATCGTTACTCCGTACAGAAACACATATTGATTTTTTAGATGAATTCTGCAGTATAAACAAAGAGTTTTCCGATTACCAAAATGCCAGAAGTAAATTACTTCAGATCATTGCTGAAATCGGTTCACTAAAAAAGAATGAAAAAAATCTTAAGGAAAAACTGGAGTTGAATAAATTTCAGTTAAAAGAAATAAATGCAATTTCTCCCGAGAAAGACGAAGATCTTAAGCTTGAAAAAGAGTTAAACATATTAGAAAATTCCGAAAAACTTTTTGATTCATCATCTCAGATTTATTCCGCTATTTATGACGATGAAACTTGTGCTTACGATCTGCTGGTAAATATCAAAAATAAAATTGATTCGATCAGTAGAATTGATGATGCAGTTAAACCTAAAACAGAAGAGATAAATTCAGCTCTAGAACTTGTACGAGATGTCGGCGATTTTATACGGGATTATCGTGATAAAATTGAAATTGATCCATCCACACTTGATGATATAAGGGAAAGAGCCGGTGCAATTCATTTGCTTAAAAAGAAGTACGGAAGCACTTTAGAAAATGTTTTAAAGTTCAAAGCAAAAATTGAAGCGGAATTATCTATTGCAGAGAATTTTTCTGAAAGAATTAACAGTATTGAAAAAGAAGCGAATAAAATTAGAAATGAAGTAAAAAAACATGCGCTTCAATTAAGTGAACAAAGAAAAAAAGAAGCAAAAAAGGTAGAGAAAGAAATTGAGAATGCTCTAAATTACTTAGGAATAACGGATTCCAAATTTGAAGTAAGATTTGATTATGAAGAAAATATTTCCACTGAAAATTATGTCGAAATGGATGGAAAGAAATTAAATACAAATTCCAATGGAATTGATATTGTTGAATTTTATATTTCTACAAATGCCGGTGAGGATGTTAAACCCCTTGCTAAAACAGCTTCGGGCGGCGAAATTTCAAGAACAATGCTCGCAATTAAAAGTGTTATGGCAAAGACGGAAAAACTTCCGCTGCTTGTCTTTGATGAAATTGATACCGGAGTTAGTGGAAGAATAGCTCAAAAAGTTGGAAAGGTTTTAAAGAATTTATCTACAAGTCATCAAATTATTTCCATAACTCACCTGCCCCAAATTGCTGCTTTTGCAAATCATCATTACAAAGTTCAGAAGGAAACTAATTCTGATCGGGTAATAAGTTTGATTAAAAAATTAAATAATGAAGAGAGGGTTACTGAAATTGCAAAATTATTAAGCGGAGAAAAAGTTACTAAAAGTAATATTCAAGCGGCAAAGGAATTGATTGCAGTTACTATTTGAGATTTCTTCAATTTTGATCTATATCATAATAAGTAATAAAACTATTTTTATATTGCCTTTTTAATAAGAATCCTTATTTTACTATTATAATAATTAATATTATTATCTAATTGAATAATTCTTCAAATAAAAGGGAGTAAATAAATGAAAAAATTATTACC
>CAYXXW010000103.1:1810-6575 GCA_964469115.1 uncultured Melioribacteraceae bacterium | reverse complement strand
CTAATTGAATAATTCTTCAAATAAAAGGGAGTAAATAAATGAAAAAATTATTACCTATAGTTTTAATTTTATTTTGCACCATCTCACTTCAAGCGCAGTTCGAGGATAGGTTCAATGAACTATCTGAAGATCTACAAAAAGGTTATTCAACACCTTTGGCAACCTGGTCCGGAACATATCTTAACTCTGGGGGCTACTATTCAGCAAGCGTATCAAAGTTGTTTGGTTTTAAGTTTAGCTTAATTGGAATGATGATTTTCATACCTGAAGATCAGCAAACTTTTAAGTTAGATGATGGGACTGAGACAGCAACATTTTTTGGTGAAAAAGGTGCCGCTGTTCCCGGAACCGAGGGCTACCTGATTTATCCTCCTGGTGTAAATCAATCTACAGTTCCTATGGTGATGCCTCAAATTGCAGTTAGTACATTAGGGACCGAACTTATGCTTAGATATATTCCTGCAATTGATGTTGAGGATGTATCTTTTGACCTTTTTGGAATTGGGGTAAAACATAGCATAAGTCAGTATATTCCATTATTGCCTGTCGACATCGCAGTACAAATAATGTATAATAAATTCGCACTCGATGGACCAGATTTATTAATTGAAACATCAAATCTTGCTTTCAACGCACATGCTAGCCGTTCGTTCGGACTGGTAACATTATATGGCGGTTTGCAATATGAATCAACAACATTGGATATTGATTATACTTATAAAGATGACTTTGCAGGAGAGACAGAGGTTAAAGCAAGCCTTGATGGTGACAACGGAGTTAGATTAACACTTGGTGCTGCTCTAAGATTAGCTGTATTGGTTATTAATGCCGATATAAATATTGGCTCACAGACTGCATTAATTGCAGGCTTAAACTTTGAATTTTAAAGGAGAGAAACATGAATAAAATAACAAAAATACTACTATCACTACTTATTGCTTCATTGGTGTTTGTTAATGGTTGTGATGAATTGAATAAATTAAAAGTTAATGTTCCCTTAATTGTTAATTTTTCCACAAGTGGAACAAATACTGTATTGACAGAATCAGAAAACTTTTGTCTTTCTGATTATGAGGAATGGAGGGACAATCAAGAAGATGTTAATAGTGCAACTTTTGTTTCGGCTGCATATTGGACTGAAGTTGCATCTCCTGGCTTACAGGGGGATGTAACAGCGGTGTTAGCTGACCAATTTGGCGATGTGCTTTTTACATACACAATTAATAATTATGCTGCTGCAAGTAATATTGATACTCCATATACACTTGAACTGAATGAAAAACAGATTGACGCTATAAATACTTATTTAAGTGTAATCGGTGATCAGCAGAATGATTTATGTTTTCAGGCGAGTTTAACTTTATCGAATATTACCGGTACAGCAACTCCTTTTCAATTAAGGGGAAGAGTTGAAATAGTAATTGAAGCGGATGTGGAGCTATAAGAAAATATTATTAACATATTTTTATTTTGTTAATGCCGGTTCCTTCATCTGATAGGAATCGGCATCTTTTTTCTAAAATCTTGTTTAAGATTTATTCCTCAAAGTTTATTATTATAACACTTCAATTTTAACATCTTTAAAGCCTTGAAAAATACTGCAATTTATGTCCATATTCCTTTTTGTGATCACAAATGTATTTATTGTGATTTTTACTCTTTAGTCAGCTATGATAATATTGAACCCTACCTTACTGTAATCAAAAAAGAAATTGAGCATTACTCAAAATTGTATTCGGATAATCGAATAATAGACACGATATTTTTTGGCGGAGGAACCCCTTCATTTATGGAGCCAAAATATATTGCCGAAATAATTAACTCAATCAATACTAATTTTAAATTATCACCAAAAGCAGAAATTACACTTGAAACAAACCCGGGTACTGTCACAAAAAATAAATTAAATGAGTTTAGAACTACAGGAGTAAACAGAATAAGTATTGGTATACAAACTTTTGATGATGCCGAATTAAAATTTTTAACAAGAATTCATGACAAAAAAACTGCAATTGAGACGGTACAAAATTCAGTAAGTGCAGGCTTTGATAATATTAGTGCTGATCTAATTTTTAGCTTGCCGAATCAAACTCAATCAACTTGGAAAGAAAATCTTGATATTGTAGTTAGTCTGCCTATCAAGCACATTTCTGCGTATAGTTTAATTCTGGAAAGGGGAACAATTTTAAACAAGATGGTGCTTGACGGTAAAATTAAAATGAATAATGAGAATCATGATGCTGATTTGTATAAATATACAATGGATTTTTTAGAAGACAATAATTTTGATCAGTATGAAATTTCTAATTTTGCTAGGGATGGTTTTGAGTGCAGACAGAATCTTTATTATTGGCAATATAAAGATTATTTAAGTTTCGGTACTGCTTCTCACTCATTTGTTGATGGAAAAAGATGGTGGAATTTTTCTAGTTTGAAAAAATATATTACAGAAATAGAACAAAATGGTAATGCTGTCAGGGGAGAAGAGGTAATAAATCAAAACCAGATGCTGGATGAAATAATAATGCTGGGATTAAGAAGCAAGGGACTGGATTTAGAATTAGTGAAATCATTTTATCATGATTGGTATTTTGAAAAGAAAAATATTATAAATAGCTTTATAGAAGAAAGTTATCTAAAAGAAAATAACTCGGTCTTAAGCTGTACAAAAAATGGTTACATGATTTGTGACGAAATAATCAATAAACTTTTATAGAATATGTTAAAAAAAATCGCACTGCATTGGCAAATACTAATTGCTTTAATAATAGCAATATTTTACGGAATCCTTTTTACCGAACATGTTAATTTAATTGTTTGGATGGGAGATTTATTTTTAAGATCCCTTAAAATGATTATTGTCCCGCTTCTCTTAACTTCAATAATTTCCGGGGTTGCAAATATTGGCAGTGGAGAAAATTTAGGTAGAATAGGAATAAAAACTTTTTCATATTATATAAGCACAAGTTTTCTGGCAATTTTAGTTGGATTAGTACTTGTTAATATTTTTAAGCCTGGTGTTGGAGCCGATTTAGGATTTGTAAAGGAGGTAGAAGGGCTCTCAGCTACGAGTGGTTCTTTTGGAGAGACATTAATAAATATTATTCCTTCCAATTTATTTGAAGCTTTTACCGAAGGGAAAATGCTTTCTATAATATTCTTCTCATTATTGTTTGGATATTTTATAACAAAGGTTGATGATAAATCACAGGCTACTTTAACTGATTTCTTCAATTCGGCTTTTGAAGTAATGATGAAGTTGACAATGTTTATCATAAAATTTACTCCATTGGGTATTTTGGGATTAGTCGCTGGGATAGTAGCTGAGCAAGCAGGTGATATTGATTCTCTTCTTTCAATATTTGGAAGATTGGGTATTTATATGATAACCGTATTGCTGGCTTTAATTATTCATGGTACAATAACATTACCATTAATATTAAAGTTTGTTGGAAGAACTAGTCCTCTTCTGCATTTTAAGTCGATGAGAACACCGTTATTAACGGCATTTTCTACTTCATCCTCCGGTGCAACATTGCCATTAACAATGGAAGCGGTAGAACATAACTCAGGAGTATCAAACAAAATTACTAGTTTTACACTTCCCTTAGGTGCAACAATTAATATGGATGGTACTGCACTTTACGAGTGTGTAGCAGCAATTTTTATTGCTCAGGCTTATGGGGTTGAGCTTACAGTAATTCAGCAAGTTATCGTTGTATTAACTTCTTTGCTTGCATCTATTGGTGCAGCAAGTATACCAATGGCTGGTTTAGTAATGATGACGATAATTTTAACTGCAGTCGGATTGCCTCTAGAAGGGATTGGTTTAATTCTAGCTGTAGATAGACTCTTGGACATGAGCAGAACCATGATAAATGTTTGGAGCGATAGTTGTGGAGCTGTGGTGATTGCTAAAAGTGAAGGTGAAATTTTAAAAGTTTAACATAGGATTTAGAATGAATAAAATATCAATAATTGGATGTGGTAACATTGGCAGCGCAATTGCTTCCGGAATAGTTAAGTCCGGCAAATATAAACCGTCGGAAATAATTCTAACAAGAAGAAGGATTAACGATCTTGCAGAATTTACCGACAAAGGTTTTATTACAAGTAGTGATAATAAAAAAGCTGTTACCGAAACTAAAATAATTATACTGGCAGTAACGCCTCAACAATTAAATTCAGTAATGGAAGATATTAAAACTGTTTTGAATCCAAGCGTTCATACAATTCTTTCTGTGGTTTCGGGTGCATCAATTAAGCAGATAAAAAGTCATATTGGAATTGATTTGCCAGTTGTAAGAGTAATGCCTAATACAGCAATAGCAATTCAAGAATCAATGACTTGTATTTGTGCTGAAGAAAAAGATAGTGAAGCTGTTGAGTTAGCAAAAGTAATTTTTAATTCAGTAGGTAAAACAATCCAGATAAATGAAGAGTTAATGGGAGCGGCAACAGCATTATGTGCTTGCGGAACTGCATTTTTCTTAAGAGCAATAAGGGCGGCTTCACAAGGAGGAATTGAAATTGGTTTCCATTCGCATGAAGCATTAGTAATGGCGGCACAAACAGCTAAAGGAGCAGCATCCATGCTGCTGAAAGAAGGCAAACATCCTGAACGAGAAATTGATAAAGTAACTACACCTCAAGGTATTACGATATCCGGCTTGAATCAAATGGAACATAACGGATTCAGTTCTTCGATGATAAAAGGAATTGTAACCGCCGCGGAAAAGGCAGAAAAAATATATTCTAATAATGA
>CAYXXW010000103.1:0-1710 GCA_964469115.1 uncultured Melioribacteraceae bacterium | reverse complement strand
TTGAATAAACAAATCCTTCATTTGGCAATTCCAAATATTATAAGCAACATCACGATCCCTCTGCTCAGTTCTGTAGATACAGCAGTAATGGGACATTTGGAATCTCCTGTTTACCTTGGCGCAATTGCGTTAGGTTCAATGATATTTAATTTTATTTATTGGGGTTTTGGCTTTTTGCGAATGGGCATAACGGGATTAACTGCTCAAGCTTTTGGAGCTGATAATGATTCTGAAATATCTTCAATTCTTTATAGATCGGTAATTCTTTCAGTAATTTTTGGAATCATCCTGATCATATTCCAATTCCAAATTGCTGAACTAAGTTTTTATTTGATAGATGGAAGTAAAGAGGTAGAGTATAATGCATCAAGCTATTTTTATATAAGAATTTTTGCCGCACCAGCAACATTGGCATTATATTCTTTACATGGCTGGTTTTTGGGTATGCAGAATGCAAAATATCCACTTTATGTTTCTTTGTTTGTAAATCTATTAAATATTGTTCTTAATTTAATTTTTGTTTACCAATTTAACATGAAAGTTGAAGGAGTAGCGCTGGGAACTCTAATAGCCCAGTATTCTGGAGTTATTTTCTCAATACTACTTATGAAAAAATCGTATCAAAAATTTATTAAACAATTCATTTTTAATCAGATAATTGATAAAGTGAAGCTCAAACAGTTTTTTCAAGTTAATTCAGATATATTTTTTAGAACCTTGCTCCTAATCTTTACAATATCATTTTTTACTGCAAAATCAGCAGAAATCAATGATAAAACTTTAGCAGCTAACTTTATTCTGATGCAATTATGGCTTATAATTTCTTATGGAGTTGACGGTTTCGCATTTGCAGCTGAAAGTTTAACTGGTAAGTATTTTGGTGCCCAAAATCAAATTATGATGAAGAAAACAATTAGATATTCATTTGGTTGGGGACTCTCACTTAGTTTTGTTCTGGGGATAGTCTACCTAGTATTTGGCAGAGAAATAGTCTCTCTCTATACGAGTCAGCAAGAAGTGATCAACACAGCTATGGTATTTTTATTCTGGATTATAATATCTCCAGTAATAAATAGTGTGAGTTTTATTTGGGATGGAATATACTTTGGTGCAACGGCAACAAAACCAATTCTTAATTCAATGATAATCAGTACAATACTATTTTTTCTTCCGATTTACTATTTAACAAAAGATTTGTTAGGAAATCACTCAATTTGGTTTGCTCTAACACTATTTATGGTTGTTCGGGGATTAACTCTCACCTTGTTTAAGAACAAAATATTTGAAAAATTTGAAAAAAGATTAAGTTAGAATATTTTCTTTTATTTGTGTTAAAATCTTTGTAATTATCCAATAATTATAGTAATTTAAGTATTCTTTTTTTCGCCCGTAAGGGCGATTTTTGTTTGTATAAGTAAGTATGAAAAACATTATTAGAGATATTGCTCAGCAAATAGCAGATGAGAAAGGATTTTTTCTGGTTAACTCCATTAGAAAAGGAAGTAACAGAAAACCTATTTTTGAAATTTACATCGATAATAAAGTAGGCATAAATTCAGCGGATTGTGCCGATTTTAGCAGAGCATTGAAAGAAAAAATTGAATCTACTGAAATAGCAGATCTGGATTACAATCTTGTCGTTTCCTCACCCGGTACTGATGAACCGATCAAATATTTAGATCAGTATCACAAACATATCACTAGAGAATT
>CAYXXW010000102.1:0-9248 GCA_964469115.1 uncultured Melioribacteraceae bacterium | reverse complement strand
AAATACCACTTAGAATCTGAGCCATTACTAACAGCTTCGTCTGGTAAACTGAAAAAATCAATACTACTGTTAACACTCATACTTTTACAAAATCCTGCAGTAACAAAAGCAGCCGCAAAACTATTACTACCTTCAGAAACTTCAAATTCATCAAGGTGATTTCTAAGTATATGTTTACTGTTGGTATATACAGCTTCCCTGGTACACTTGTTGCTATTTTGATTTGAAATTACACCTATAACTCCGCTGATACAGGCGGGAATTGAAAATGTATTTCTGTTACTAACAGCAGAAATAATTATGCCACCATTTTTAATGATAATGCTTATTTTCTCGCATATTACTTTATAATCTGAATAGCTTGTACTGCCAAGGCTGACATTTATTAGTTTGATTTTGTTTTCTATACAATATTCCAGTGCTTTATTTAAGTGTTCTATCCTCCCTCTTTTTGAATGAGTGTCTAAAATCTTAATGCTGACAATCTGGGCCTCTTTAGCATTTTTACATATTATGGCTGCACAGATGGTTGCATGACTGTTAATATAACTATTATTATGTTTTCGTTTCTTAATCTGTAGTTCCCTGTTAATTTCAATATCACAAACTAGATTTATCGGCTTATAATAACCTTCATTAACACCATCATCAATAACTGCAATTTTCATAATTACCTACCATATTTACTTGCTTGGTATTTAAAAAGCGTTGAGTATCTACTCTTCTTTTCCATTAGTTCTTCATGAGTTCCATTTTCAATTATTTTACCATTTTCTAAAACCAATATTCTATCTGCAAGATATACATTCGATAATCTATGTGAAGTAAATAATGTTGTTTTACCTTCTACAAGTTTTTCTGGTTTTTAAATAATGTATGCTCAGCTTCAGGATCTAACGCTGCTGATGGTTCATCAAGTATAATAAAATTAGTATCTCTATAAAAGGTTCTTGCTATAGCTAATTTATGGTGCTGTCCCCCTGATAATTCAATGCCGTTCTCATCAAAACCTTTTGTTATATAAGTATCTAAATCGCCTTTAGCAAGTTCAAGAATTTCTTTTGCTCCTGCATCTGATATTGCTCTTAGAAGATCCACATCGTTTTCATCTTTGTTTAGCTGATTAGATATAATTATATTCTCCCTTAGCGAAAAGGAATAATTAACAAATTGCAGTAAAGCCTATATTATCAATCAGCTATATTATTTTGTTTTGCTTCTTCAAAATTGATGGTTAATTAATAACTATTTAGTTTCTCCTGTAGTCTCAAAATCATTAAAACGTGTATCCGCGTAATCATCATATGAATCTGAATTATAGTCTGTCTGATAAACATCTTCATATGGATTATCACAAGGACAAGAGCAACTGCAGTTAGTATTACAGGAACAATCACAGGTATATGCAGCCAAACTTTCAGTTTCTATACTTTTTTTATTTAACTTTTTCACATTAAATCTCCTTCCTGTTGATTGATATATTAAGGCTTTACTGCAATATGTTATATTGTTTTAGAACAGCATTCATTCAGAATCTCTATAATTCCATTTATATAGTTAAATTGATATTCATCCATATTATCAGCATCAATTTTGATTCCTATTCTTTTTTCTAACTCAAAAAATAAGTAGACCAAATCACGGTAATTTAGGTTAAACTCCATACCTGTTAGTTGTTCTAAATAGTTATGCTCAACAACTAATTCTTCACTTATGTCCAGGGTTTCGGTCAAAATATCTTTAATAATTTTTAGGTAATCCATTTTTAGCTCCTAACTTAATTTATCAATGATTAGCTCTGTTATATGTTCAACAACATATTGATTTTCAGTACTCAATATAAGAATATCGTTTTTCTCACTAAATATTTTCAAAGATTCTACTAACTTGTAATCTATATCTCTTAGTAGTATTTTGTTATGACTTTTACTTGCAATATAATCAAAAAGCCTGTTAGTGATACAAACAGCATCTATTTTGTAACCAAATCTTTTACGGAAATTTAAATCAACTTTTTTATAGAATTCATTGTTTGCTTCAAAATACTTATCAATCAAAATAAAATAGTCCGGTGCAAGAACCTGAGAAATCATATAGGGATATACTCCGAAACCATTTGTAAATAAATCATCGTATATTATCATTGGTTCAGGAATATCTACTAATAATATGTCGGGTTTTGTTTTTTGAATTAAGTTTTTAATAAAATCATTAAACTTCAACATTTTTTTATTTACTGGCATGTCACTGCTTGAGAAAAATTTGGGGAATGATACTGTCTGCAATATTTCTCCATAATGTGTATTTGAAACAACTGTGATTTTATAACCAAGTTCTTCAAATTGAATCTTAAGCCCTAGTAAAATCCCGAGGCTTCTATTAACCGGAAATGCTTCTCCAATAAAAACAACAGGAATCTGTGGTCTATATAATTTTAAAATCCCTGTATTTTCTTGGCCAACTACATTACTATCTTCTTCAGAATTAAAATTGAAGTATAAAAATTCAGATCTATATTCTTCAGTAATATTATGGATATCAGCTAATTCTTCTTCCGATAAAAACATAGTACATATCACAGTTTTTCCTGTTTTTATAGCAGATAATATATTAGCTAATATTTCATTCCTATAATAAGCCTCTCTATCCACCGGTGTTATAAGCAGTGCTTCGCTTTGTTGTAATGCAGCGGTTAAATCGTCTGACAATAAATATCCAAGAGCTTTTCGGTTATCAATATACCCAACATCTTTTCCGTTAACCCGCAGCCCTCTTAATGCTACAATATTTTTAATGTAGAACTTACTATTTAGCTTATCAAAAAACTTAATTACATCATAAAAATTTTTAATAATAGGATATACTGTCACACTTTTCTTTAACATAGAACTCTCCTCTAATATCTGGATTGAATTTCATTAACCATAATTTTATTTAGCAGCAATTCACTGGCTCTAGAGAGCTGAGCAGGGCAATGCTGAACCTTGATGCCTTTATTTAGCTTTGTTCCATCATCTACGAATTTACAGCATATCCCGCAAAAAGTTATTGCCCAGCAATTCATGCATTTTTTCTCTGTAAGCTTACCAATATTTAAGAGCGATTCAGCTTTTTCACAATTAATTCCCTCATTGATATTGCCGATATTTAAATCATCTGAGGTTTCACTCACCCTTTCACAGGGGAAGAATTGACCGTCTGAGCTTACAAACAACCGCATCTGACCTGGTATACATGGTCCGCTGGGTGCTGTCATATCTGGTAGGATTTTTGTATTTGAAATTCCTTTTGCTTTGTTATCATAATCGGATAAATGACTACTGGCCATAGATGGTAATTTTTCAGAATCATATCTATCAAATTTACTAAGAAATGCCAGAAAAATCTGATACCTCGATTTTACTCTGAATTCACTTGAAACTATAGTTTTTTCAATTGAATTTGTATCATCAATCAAGGAAGAACTTACTCCTACATCTCCCAAATCCGGTGCATCATACTTCAACGAATGTAATTCATCGTAATCATTCTGTGGATCTATTACCATATTGAATTTAATTATATCTGCAAACTCAGGATATTTTTCTATAGCCTTTCTAATGTTATTTATGATACAAGCAAAAGAGCCTTTACCTGAAGATGCAAATCTTCTGCTTTGATCATGATATTTCTGCGGTCCGTCAAGGCTTATTAAAACTGATACTTCCTTTTCAATGAAAAATTTAATTATTTCATCATTTAGTAATGTCCCATTTGTAGTAATATTATAGGTGTAATTCCTTCCGAAGGCTTCTGTACTAACATAGGAGACAATTTTTTTAATTAAATCAAATTCCAATAATGGTTCGCCTCCATAGAAACTAATACTAATAATGTCCATATCAATAGAATGGTCTAATAGATAATCAACTCCCTTTTTTGCTGTTTTAAAACTCATTCGTTTTCCTGAATGCTTTCGTTGATTATATGCATCATTTGAATAAACACAATATGAACATCGCAAATTGCAATTTTGTGTCAGCTGCAGTGTTAGTTTCGCTAAGTTTCTCTCATAATGATATTTCAGCCATTTTGTTTCATGGTGTTCGATTTTCTTTACCCTATGACTTGACAGCAGTCCTTCATTCACTAATGTTTCCACTTGAATTTCTACCTGAGGGTCATGTATGAAATTAGTATTATGAATCAGTGAATCTAAATACTCATACACTTTTTTATCAACTTGAATTGTTCTTTGTGTATTTACATCAAAAAAGTACCATGCTAAAGGCGACTTCAATAACTTAATAAAAGGTTTATCATTCATTAAGTACCTCCAATGAATTTAATTTATTAATAAAATACTTGAGCTTACCTGACTTTGCATCAGGAAATAGGTTTTCATAGAATTTAAAATCCCACAATGCTGATGAAAGTGAATCCTGGCTTATATTATTTTGAAATTCATTTTTTAGAGTTTCGCGCCAACCCCAGTAAGATTTATTAATTGCTAATTTCACAGTAAAATCATTAATGTTATTTTGTATTATCTGACTTTGCTTTATAATTCTTCCAGCTTTCTCATTAATCATCTGTACCGGCCGTAAAAATATATACGGATTAATTTTTTCACCATTTTCGCTTAAGATATAATCACTTTCTCTTGCGGCAGTGAGTTCAACATACGAAGTCTTGTTTCCACACAGACATTTCTGAGATATTATAAGTTTTCCTCTGTCTCCTATTTTGTATCGTATAAATGGCATTGCAGTATTTTTTAAGGATGTTAAATAGATATCTCCAACTTTATCTTCATTTACTGGTTCTCCATTAGATAAAACCTCAACAAAATTATTTGCAGAAAAAATATGAAGATGACCATATTCGCACGAATAAGCGATTGTACTGGTTTCATTACTTCCGTATTGATTTGAGACTGAGCATTTAAAAATATCTATAACACGTGTAATTAAATCTGAATTCAAGAATTCTCCTGTGAATTCTATATATTGTATGGAGTCAGTCATTTTAATTCCATGCCTGTCAATTGAGTCCAATAAAAGCTCTGCCATACATGGCTGAAGTAAAAGCCACTTGGGTTGGAACTCATTAAGTTGCTTTATAATATCTTTTATTTTTTCGTTGTCAAGATTACTTTTACAGAATCCTAATATCCGTTCATTCCAACCTTTCTTTTCTTTTTCCTTTTGTATCCTGTTCCCCCTGAATTCTGTTGTGTAAAAGTAACAGTACTTATCTTCAGGATTTATGTTGTAGTTTTTCTTCCTTGCCATCCATAAAGGACTTAATGCTCTCATTGTCTCAAAAATATTCCAGTACACTTTCAGGTATTTTCCAGTTGATCCTGATGTGCAGTGAATTATTAGGTCTTTCATTTTGGCTGAATGAAAATGATCGTTGGACTTAAATGCATCTGGGTTATTCTGTACTGTGCTTTTTTCAAGCAGGGGAATCTGTCGGAATTCTTTATATGAAGAAACTGGTTTCCATTTGTCATTCATATAAAAGGGAACCGTTGTGTGTGCGTGATTCAATATTTTGTTTATTTGTTCAAGGTTAAACTGCTGCATTTTTACTCCTATATGTTTTTTAGTGAAGTATAAGCTAAAATAAAATAAGCTTTATAAGCTTGAGGCTTTTCTTTAATAAAGCTCATAGCTTCGCAATAGAATCCTATTGATACTGTTCGGAGATTTTTACTAACGCGCTCAAAGCGACGATTAGTAGTTTTTGGTTAGATATGTTCCAAATATAATGAAACTATACATTTTTACATTTTATTTGTCAAGTTAATGTTTATTTTTTTATCATTTCTATATACTTTGTTGTAACCTCGCTTTATATCATATAAAATAAGTTCATTAATAAATTTGAAATATTTTATATTTAAGAAATACTATAGGAGACTATCTTATGATCTACTCATTAAAGAAAACTGTTGAATTAATAACTCTGGACAATGGTCAAAGCGTTATTTTTGACTCTGAATCAGGTAATACACATGTACTTGATGATATTGGATCTGAAATACTGACATATTGTAATGGCAAAAACACTATTAGTGATATTTCCGAAATATTGGCTAAAGAATATGATAGCGCTCACAATATTATTGAAAACGACATAATAACATTTCTTGAAGACCTAAATGCTAAAAATGTCTTAGATTCTCAGGTAGACTGAGTCTATGTTACAAATTAAATCAGCATATATTGAAATAACCGACAAGTGTAATCTCGACTGTGAATTTTGTTATAATAGTTCCGGTAAAAAAACCAAACATAGCGAAATGAATGTTCACGACATAAAGGCTGTGATTCAGAAGCTAATACCTTTGGGTTTAGAATCACTCGCTTTTTCAGGAGGAGAACCATTACTTCATAGCAATTGGCCCGGAATATATAAAACAATAAATCTTTTTCCTAATATAATGTTTTCTGTTATTACTAATGGAACAATAAACAACCCCTATCTTCTTAAATTGAATGAAGAAAACGAAAACTTCAATATTCAAATCAGCCTTGATGGTCATGATGAAAACTCTAATTCAAAGATACGCGGAAAGGGTAATTTTCAGAAATCTATAAAAACTATAAAGCGCCTTGCTGCTACGAATAACAAACCATCTGTTAAATTAGTTTTATCAAAGTTAAACCAACATTCCCTGGAACCTTTCACTAAACTAATACTTTCAATTAATGCCCTACCAGAGTTTGGTTTTGTCAGTAATATTGGAAATGCTAATGTGAGATGGAGCGATATCGCTTTATCTCCTATTGAAAAGGTAAGAATAATAAAAAAGATAAAAAAATTATCAGAAAAATATGGAACAGAGATTGCTTTACCTATGTGTGCTAATGGTTGCCCTCTCCATGATAAAGAACAGCCGGTAGGTGTGTTAATAAAACCAGATGGCTCTATGCATCCCTGCCAGCAACTATATGATGATATCTTCTGCTTTGCAAATGCTATCACAACTGAAGCAATTGATTACTATAAAGGCTTATCATTTACTCGTGATATTGTTAAAAAACGTCTTTCAATAGTATATAACTGCACAAGCTGTATTAACCGATCGGTGTGTCAAAAAGGCTGTATGGCTGAAGCATATCATAATAACGGTAATTACCTTGCAGCTGATGGCAACTGTGAGATGAGAATCAGACAGTCTTTAGAACTAGGGTTGTCTGCATTGTTGGAAAAGTGTGCTGATGAATAAAATTCAAAATACATCTGTTATAATAAACAGGCCATATATTAATCCGGTTTTTTCTGTAAAAACCAATTCTCTTCAAATAGCGAACACATTAACAACTGTCTATAGTCCTTTTTCTGCAATATCAGGCCAATATAGCGATGGGTTTCAAATCAGCGCTATGCAAAAAGACAATACTATTATTCTGCAATACGGGAAAACCAAGATAGCATGTCCGGTCTTTGAGGTTACTCAACGTATTATAAATATTATTTATGAACTATCCAAAGCAGAAGAGGGTTATACCCTGCTTCATGCAGCAGCTGTAGCAATAAAAGATAAAGCATTTATCCTTGCTGGTAAAACCCAGGCCGGAAAATCAACGCTTACAGCTTACCTTTGCAGTATTGGATTTGAATATATTACAGATGATATAACAATAGTAGATAACAAAAACTGCAAGATTATTCCATACCGAAAAAGGATAATGCTTCGCGATGGCAGCCGTCAGCTTTTTAAGAATAATGGAATTAATATTAGCATGGATGCTCCTATAAAATGGGGCGATGAGCTTAGATATCCCTTTGCCCCTGCAACCCGAACAAATTTTTCTAGCTTTAAGCTTGAAGGTGTATTCTTCATTAAATGGAACAAAAATAAATTAAAAAAAACAATTGATTTACCTTCAGGTAACGCATTTATACGCTTACTAAGTTCTGGTTTATTTTACGCAAAAAGCACCCCTTCTCATTTAGAGGTAATAAAAAATATTATTTCTACAGGTTGCTATGATCTTAATTATTCTTCTTTAAATTATGTTGCCAACTTACTAAAGGAAAGAGCCGGTAATGGATAACAAAAAAGACATCAGTTTAAGCATTATAGAAGCTATGAAAAAGAGCACCGGCAAACTAGAATTAGCTGTTCATGGCACAAGCATGTCTCCTCTAATGGATGATGGGGATAATATAATTTTTAAGAAAACAAATAAGTATCATGTGGGTGATATTATTGTGTTTGAACGTACTCAGGGAACAGTTATTACTCATAGACTACTATTTAAAACAAGAAAACATCTTTATATTAAAGGTGATGCTACTGTTGCAATAGATAAAGTAGATAATGAATCAATAATTGGCACTGTATATAAAATAAGAAAGATAGATTTGACTATTTCTATTACTAGAAGGCTATATGTATATCCGGTTATAGTTCTTTCATTTCTTATGAATCGGATCTGGAAATATACAGGTAGTTTCTCAAAAGCTTCATCTAGTATATTTGCCAGGACACTTAAGAGAATTATTGCGAAACACTATAACCTCAATAGCTAATTTAATACTAAATACCCACAGTTTTTTACACTATCCCAGTTTTTTCCAAAAAGAATATAGTTTGTTGTAGATACCCCGGGATTTATATTACTGATCATTGCATTAAAAATTACTTGGCAGGTATCCATATCAATGTTCAGGCAACTCCAGGGTAACCCAATCTCTATTTCAGCAACTTTTTTCTGTGTATTATGTTTGTAAATAATATCTGTTTCAGCTTTTTTGGGGACTGTATAATGATAGACTACTAAACCCCCCTCATCATCCCCCCTAAGATTAATTGTGTAATTCATTGTTACTGCTGATATTTCTTTTATGTCTGGATTTATTAATTTAAAACTAAGTTGAGTAGCATTTCCTGTGCCGGTATATTTAAGAGATATAAATAAATAATCATCATTATGGCCTACTTTGATTTTCGTATCACATATTTCTTCTATGGGGTTGTTGTTAGTTATAACTGTTTCTTTTTCAATGCGATTTTTCATATTCACAAACTTTTTGTTGTTGCTATATAATTTTGGTTGAATATTATCTTTTTTTAATATACTCCTAAGTTCATCCTCTATATCAAAAACCATGAGTCTCATTACATCATAATTAATTAAATCCTCTAGGTATTCACACATTAAGCGATTGGTATTATAGAGTAGACTATTCAATTCTTTTAAAAATTCCTTTGGTATTAACTCTGAAAATATTGCATCAATAAATCTGAA
>CAYXXW010000101.1:0-9356 GCA_964469115.1 uncultured Melioribacteraceae bacterium | reverse complement strand
GCGTGATGTTGCCTATGATGATATAATTTGGATGGAAGAAAATAATGAAAAATTAGATGGAGTAAACATTATTGTAGAAATGCAGCGTGATTATTCATTTGATGTTAACGGGTCTCACATTTTTGGATATTTAAGGGAGATAAATGCTAAGCAATTAAAAAAAAATAAAGATATCTACGACCTTGGAGATTTTATTGGAATAAAAGGTGTAGAGAAAAAATATGAAAATCAGTTGCGTGGTGAAAAAGGATATGATTTTATTCTTGTTGACTCGCGGAGAAAGACAATTGGTAAGTATTTAGAAGGTTTGAATGACGTTCCTCCTAGAAAAGGAAGAGACCTTGTTCTTACAATTGATTTAGAAACTCAGAGGGTTGCTGAAAAAGCATTTGAAGGTTTAGCCGGTTCTCTTGTTGCTATTGAACCAAGCAGTGGCGAAATTCTTGCTTATATTAGTGCTCCATCTTATAATTTAGAAAAATTTGCATCGGTAACTTCAGTAAAACAGCTAAATGATATACGGAGTGATCCTGCTAAACCGCTGTTTGATAGAGCTGCTAATTCAATTTACCCACCTGGATCAACTTATAAAATGATGGCTGCTTTAATTGGTTTAGAAGAGAATGTTATTAATCTGAATACCCAAATTGTCTGTAAAGGAGGCTATCAGTTTGGTAATAGATTTTTCAAATGTCATGGGTCTCATGGCAGAATAAATGTTGTTTCTGCTATTGAACATTCATGTAACACTTTTTTTTACAAGTTAATCTTGGATATTGGTCTTGATAGATGGGCAAAGTATTTAAGAATGTTTGGGTTTGGAAGCTCAACAAAATTTGATTTAGCCGCTGATGCAGTGGGTATTGTTCCCGATACAAAGTATTACAATAGAGTTTATGGCGAAAAAAAGTGGGGCAGAGGAATGCTTATAAGCTTAGGCATTGGACAAGGTGAATTAAGTGTTACAACTTTACAGCAAGCTCAATATGTTGCTTTTTTAGCTAACTATGGTAAAACAAAAATTCCTCATATTGGTAAAGGCTATCTGGAAGGATTATATCAAGAGTTTACTCCTTTTAATTTTGAAGACAAAGTTATTGATATAAAGAGAGAAAACTTCGATATTGTTCGAGAAGGAATGTTTAAAGTAGTAAATGGAAATGGGACTGCAAGGCATATTCGTTTGCCTAATATTGATATTGCCGGTAAAACAGGTACATCGCAAAATCCACACGGGGAAGATCATGCATTATTTGTTGCGTTCGCACCTTATGAAAATCCTAAAATTGCCGTTGCTGTAATTGTTGAGAATATTGGGTTTGGAGGAACGCATGCTGCTCCAATCGCACAGAAAGTAATTAAAACATATTTGGAAAATTTAGATATCAGTGATTTTGATATGGCAACGTTATAAGAAAAATGGAACCAGTAAATAAAATAAACGATAAATTCGATTTCATAGTTTTTTTTAGTGTAATAGCTCTAACAGCTATTGGATTAGTTGCCATTTATAGCGCTACAAATGGTCATCCAACTGCTCAAGGTAATTTTCAGAAGCAATACATTACTGCAATAATTTCATTAGTATTATTTTTTGTAGCTTATTTTATACCATATAAAACATATAGATATTTAGCCTTACCTTCTTATGCGGCTTCATTGTTTTTGTTAGTATTAGTTCTATTTGTGGGCAAAACTATTTATGGCGCAAAGAGTTGGATTAGTTTTGGTCCAATAGGATTTCAACCCTCTGAATTTGCAAAAGTTGGTGTAATTCTATTTTTATCATATTATCTGACAAAACAGAGAAAAAATCCTAATAATCTGAAGGAATTTTTAACCGTAGCATTTTATGGAATGGTTCCCATAATTCTAATATTATTAGAACCAGATTTGGGTACCGCAATAGTTTATATACTGATAACCTCAGTTATTCTATTCTGGAGCGGCATTGATTTATTCTGGTTCTTTTTAGTGCTTTCTCCAATTCTTGTAGTTTTTGCTTCCCTTTTTAGTATTTCGGCCTTTGTACTTGTAATGATAATAATATTGGCCCTTTTAATTTACTTCAAAAAAAATGTTTTTGTTAATGCATCAATTATCATCATGAATATTTCGGCGGCATATCTTTTTGATTTTGGGATGAATTTTTTAAAGCCACATCAACAGAAAAGAATAGAAACTTTTGTTAATCCTTCTTCGGACCCATTGGGCGCAGGATATAATATTTTACAGACTAAGGTAGCAATCGGTAGTGGTGGGTTAACCGGAAAGGGTTTTCTTCAGGGGAACCAAACTCAATTAAGATATATTCCGGAGCAGTGGACTGATTTTATTTATTGCGTAATTGGTGAAGAATTTGGATTTATTGGAAGCATTTTGGTTGTAACTTTATTTTTAATACTTTTTGCTAGATTAATTTACATTGCTGTACATACTAAAAATAGGTTTGGCAGTATGGTTGTAATTGGAACCCTAGCTTTACTATTTACACATTTCGCAATTAATGTTGGTATGAACCTCGGTGTTGCTCCTATAATAGGATTGCCCCTTCCTTTTATGAGTTACGGAGGAAGCTCTCTAATGGTTAACATGCTGCTGATTGGGATTGTGCTAAACCTTTATAAAAATAGAAGAGAAAATATATAACTATGACTGCGCAAGAAAAATTATTGAATCGAATTAATAAAGGTCTTCACATTTGCGTTGGTTTAGACAGCGATATAAACAAAATTCCTCTCCATCTACGGAAAGAGAAAGACGCAATACTTCAATTCAATAGAAATGTAATTGATGCGACTGCTGTCGAAGCTGCAGCGTATAAAATAAATTTTGCATTTTATGAAAATTGGGGAACAGAAGGATTCAGAACTTTAGAGAAAACTATAAGCTATATTCCAAATGATATTCTAATTATTGCAGATGCAAAAAGAGGTGATATAGGAAACACATCTCAAAAATATGCGGAATCTATTTTCGATCACTTTAAATGCGATTCTATTACTTTACATCCATATATGGGCTCAGATTCAGTTCAGCCATTTTTAGACTATCATGGAAAAATTAGTTTTATTCTGTGTCTAACTTCAAACCCAAGTGCCCATGATTTTGAAAAACAAAAACTTGAAAACGGTAGTTATCTTTATCAAGAGGTTATGAATAAAGTTAATAGCTGGAATTCAAAAAATAATTGCGGTCTTGTTTTTGGGGCAACAAATCCTAATGAACTGAAAGAAAATATAGACTCATTTAATAATATGCCTATATTACTGCCAGGGGTTGGAGCTCAAGGTGGGAGCTTGGAAGAAGTAGTGCAAATATTTTTAGATAAAAATAAACCCAATTATTTGGTTAATATTAGTAGAGGTTTAATTTATGCTGATGATACACAAAACTTTGAATCAGTGATTCGAAAAAAAATGAAATCCTATAATCAAAAAATTGATAAGATATTATTGTAAACGTAAAATTAGAATTAAGCTGCCAACAAAATTTGCTATCTGGTTATTCTACAGTAAATATAAACTATTCAGTCAATAATTAAATTTAATAGATTCACAATTGAGTTGATTTTATACTCCATATTTCTTAATTATTAAATAGCTTATATTTAATTCTAGAAAAATGAGTTCTAAGTTCGATGAAAAATGACTCTGCAATTCAAGAAAAACATCTTCACCAAATTTGGCTTAATCAAGATTTTATTAGTGATCTAAGCACGAGTAACAACGAATCAGTTTCCGTCATTAATCCTGGTGAGTATAATATAGATTCCGGCGGACCCGATTTTAAACATGCACGCATTAAAATTGGCAGACTAACTTTTGTGGGGGATGTTGAAATTGATGGTGACTATTCCGATTGGAAAAATCATGGTCATAACATCAACAGAAATTATAATAAAGTTATTCTTCATCTTTCTTATTCCAATAAGCAAAAACAGCATTATGTTTACACAAGTGATGGAAGAAAGGTAAACTCCATTCCAATAATTGAAAATATTTCCGCTGATAATCTTAAAACCGAAATAACCCTAGCTGGCAAGAAAAATAATAATCCAAAATCGATCGAATTGAAATGCAGCAGTGAGATTGATATTGTCCCGCTAGAGGATAGACAGAAAGCAATATTAAATTTGGGAATAAGCAGATTCCAAAATAAATGTGAACGTATTTTTCATCGGCTAAAAGAATTAAAATTCATTTCCCAATTAGAACTGAAAGAACCTGTAATCCGTTATGAATTATCAAAAGAATTTAGGGAACGTGAATTTTCCCATGAGGATTTCAAAGATAAGAATATATGGAAGCAGCTATTTTATGAATTGATTTTTGAAGCACTCG
Source organism: uncultured Melioribacteraceae bacterium (assembly GCA_964469115.1). Lineage (GTDB taxonomy): Bacteria > Bacteroidota > Ignavibacteria > Ignavibacteriales > Melioribacteraceae. Next base: position 5,013 of record CAYXXW010000101.1, on the reverse strand, counting down.
GCTATTCTAAAAATAAGAATATCATGATGAAACTTGCTCAGAATGTTAATTTAGACTTTTTGAGTAAACTCAATAAAGATAATGAGCTAAACCTTCAAATCGAAAGTTCACTCTTCCATATTTCAGGCTTATTGACTGATATAAATTCGATTAAAGATTCTAAATTGGAATATTTTCAAAAATTAGATGTACACTGGAAAGTATTATCAAAGATTTATGATGGGAAAAAGTTTGACGAAACTCAGTGGCAGTTTTTGGGTCAGCGACCGCAAAATTTCCCAACTGTAAGAATATCCGGCGGTGCAAAAATATTGGAAGCAATTCTGGCTAAAAACCTTACGGGAACTGTAATTAAAAAGTTCTCTGAAATTCACTCTACTAAGGTTCTAATAAATTCCATCCGTTCGCTTTTTATTGTTAAGGCTTCCGGCTATTGGAAAGAGCACTATGTATTTGATAAAATCTCAAAGATAAAATTAAATTATATAATTGGCTTAAGCAGGTCAGACGAGATTTTCATAAATATTATCCTGCCTTATCTTTCCGTCTATTTTGACATATTTGGCAATGAAGCACTTTCAAAAAAAGTGCTAATAGTTTATAACGAGTACGAACAAAGAATGGATAATAAAATTGTAAGGGATGTATCTACAGGATTAAAGTTAGAGGGAATAAGTAAGAAAACAATTTATTCGCAAGGAATGATAGAAGTCTATAGGAATTACTGCTCTAAGAATAGATGCCTTGAATGCGAAATTGGTAAAAAGATTTTTATATAATTAAAGTTTAGTTGGTCCCTTTTAACCTATTAATTTCATCCCTTAGTTTTGCTGCTCTTTCGTAATCCTCTTTTTCAAGCGCTTCACGTAACTGATCTTGTAAAGAAGCAACCTTTGTTTCTGATGATTGTTTAGGATACTGTTTCGATTCAAAATCATTTGCAATCTCAAAGGATTCTTCCGATGATTCGCTGTCTTCGGTAGAAGGAACAAATGATGCCGCTCTCATTACATCCTCAGATACAAAAATCTGACTTCCTGTTCTAACCGCAAGAGCAATAGCATCGCTAGGTCTTGCATCAATCGTGGTAGAAATTGTAGAAACTTCTAAAAGCAATTTTGCGTAAAACGTATTATCTCTTAGTTCATCAATTACTATTTCAACCAAAGTTCCGCCTAAATCATCGACAAGATTTTTCATTAAATCATGAGTTAAAGGTCTTGGGGGTTTTATGCCTTCAATTTCCAAAGCAATTGATTGAGCTTCAAACGATCCAATAATAATTGGTAATCTTCTCACACCAAATGATTCTTTTAATAATAATGCATAAGCTCCTCCAGCAGAAGGGCTGGATGATAATCCTAAAATTTCTACTTGAATTTTTTCCAAATTCCTACCATTTTTTTATATTAAAGATGTATAATTTCTAATAGTAATATAATTAATTTTTTTCTTCTAATTAAAGTATAATATATTATCGAAATGGAGCAAGAAACAATTAAATTAGAACTCGAGAAGCCTGAAGGTATTATTGAACCTGATCAGGAAGTCGATACAGATGTTAACACTGCTTATAAAGTCATTTTATATAATGATAATGATCATACTTTCGATGAAGTTATTGTCCAATTAATTAAAGCAATAAACTGCTCATTTGAAAGGGCGAGGGCATTTGCATTTGAAGTTCATGTAAAAGGTAAAGCTCTGGTTCATACCGGCTCAATGCAATCTTGCTTAAAAGTTTCATCTATTCTAGAAGAAATAGCTCTGCACACACAAATTATAGGATAAATCCAAGTATTAATTATCCTTTGCATTCTTTTCGTTTTGCAGTATCAATTTTGTAGTTTTAGTTACTTGTTAAATATTTTTATAGGAAAAACTTTTTTATGCAAATAGGATTAGTTGGTCTGCAGTATTCAGGTAAAACAACTCTCTTCAACATCCTTTCTCAAACCGAAAATACATCTCAAAATATTGGAACAGATAAAGCCTCAATTGAAGTTGTAAAAGTGCCGGATGAACGATTAGATAAATTGACTGAAATATTTAATCCAAAGAAAACAGTTAATGCCACAATCGAAGTATACGATATTCCGGGATTACGAACAGCTGATGATGGTAAATTGAGAATTACAAATAATTTTCTAAATGAAGTTAAAAATAATGATGCTCTATTTTATGTAGTACGTCAATTTGAAGATGAGTCAGTTCCTCACCCAATGAATAGAATAGCTCCGATTGAAGATATTTCATTCCTTGAAAATGAATTTCTTTTTTATGATTTAGCTTTTTTGGAAAATCGTATTGGGAAGATTAAAAAAGAGGTGATGAAAACTAAAGATGAAAAATTAAAAAAAGAACTACCTGTAATTGAAAAATGCTTAGAACACGTAGAGAATGAAAAACCGCTTAGAACTTTACACTTAGATGAGAATGAAAGAAAACTTCTTTCCGGTTATCAGTTGTTAACTCTTAAGAAATTGGTTGTTGCTCTTAATTTTGATGATAACAGCATTAATAAAGGTGATGAATTTATTGCTAAAGCTAAAGAATTAATAAATGATAAGAATGTACAGATCATACCTTTTTACGCAAAACTGGAATTGGAATTATCTAAACTGAGTGAAGAAGATCAGCAAATGTTTATGGAAGATTATGGAATTAAGGAATCAGCACTTGCCAAAATACTTCACGCTTCTTACGATGCTTTAGGATTACAAAGTTTCTTTACAGTTGGAGAAGATGAAAATAGAGCATGGACGATAAAGAAAAGTTACACAGCACAAGAATCTGCCGGTGTTATTCACACTGATTTCTTTAATAAATTTATACGAGCTGAAGTTGTAGGCTATAATGATTTTATGCAGCATAAATCATTTGCAAAATGTAAAGAGGCAGGTGTGTGGAAATTAGAAGGTAAAGATTACATTGTGCAAGACGGTGATATTCTAAACATTAGACACGGATAGATTTAAAAAATAAAAAATCTAAAACTCAAAAGGAGAATTATATGTCAGAAAAAGCAATTAAAGGATTGAAACCCGAATTACTTTGGCAGCATTTTTATGAACTAAGTCAAGTCCCTCGTCCATCAAAAAGGGAAGAGAAAGCTGTTGAGTTTGTTAGAGAGTTCGCAAGAAAAAATAATTTTAAATTTGATGAAGACAAAGTCGGCAATATTGTCATTCATGTTCCAGCTAGCAAAGGTAAAGAAAAATCACAAACGGTTGTTTTACAAGGTCATGTTGATATGGTATGCGAAATGAACAAAGGAACCAAACATGATTTTGATAAAGATTCGATCAAACTGATAAATACGGGTGAGTGGATTACAGCCGACGGTACAACCTTGGGTGCTGATAACGGAATTGGTGTTGCCGCTGGGATGGCTATTGCGCTTGATAAGTCTTCAGTTCACGGACCTCTTGAATTACTTTGCACAATTGATGAAGAGACCGGTATGACAGGCGTCAATGAACTACAGCCAAAATTTATTAAAGGCAAAACTCTTCTAAATATGGATTCTGAAGAAGACGGTGCTTTTTATGTCGGATGTTCAGGCGGTCAAGATACAGCCGGAACTTTTAAGGTGGATTTTGCAAGAGCCAAAAAAGGCACTCAGCCTTATGAAGTTATGGTAACAGGACTAAAAGGTGGACACTCCGGTTTAGATATCCAACAGCAGCGCGCAAATGCGATTAAGTTATTAGCTCAATTGTTAAACAGATTGGATTTCACTTACCAAATAGCAGAACTTTCCGGTGGGTCATTACGTAATGCAATACCTCGCGAAGCTGAAGCTGTTATGTTAATAAATCCTAAAGATGTTAGAAAATTAAAGAAGAGTGTTAAAGAATTTATTAGTGATTCACTAAATGAATTTAAAACTGTAGATGGCGGATTGACAGTTAAAGTGAAAAAGTTAAATAAGAAATATTCCAAAGTTATTAAAAATGATTTAACACAAAAACTAGTTGACACACTTTTAGCATTACCTCATGGTGTAATGGCAATGAGTCCTGATATTCCTGATCTTGTTGAAACCTCCACAAATCTTGCAACATTAAAAATGGACGAGAAAAAAATTGTTGTTGGAACAAGTCAGAGAAGCTCAATTGAAAGTGCAAAGAATAATGTAGCAAATATGGTTGAAGCGATATTAAAACTTAGCGGTGCTAAAGTTACAGTTGGTGATGGTTATCCGGGATGGCAGCCGAATATGGGTTCAAATCTTTTAAAAGTTTCTAAAAAAGTTTATAAGAAACTATTTAAACATGAGCCTGAAATAAAGGCAATTCATGCTGGACTGGAAACCGGATTGCTAGGTTCTAAATATCCCGGAATTGATATGATCTCATTTGGACCAACAATCCAGGGGGCACATTCTCCTGATGAAAAAGTAAACATTAAAGATGTTGAGAAATTTTACACTTTATTAAAAGGTATTCTTAAAGAATTAGCTTAACAAAAAAGGCTGTTGTCTCAAAATAATAATTTGTCACGCTGAATTTATTTCAGCGTCTGTTGATATTTTATTTATTGATTAAAGATTCCGAAATAAACTTGCCTGCTGCAAGCTGGTTCGGAATGACAAATTGGACAACAGATTTAAATAATAAAAAGATAATAGAATCAATTTATATTAATGAGGGAGATATGAAACGCAAAATAGAACTTCATGACGTTCCCAAGATTGAAAGTGTTCAGGATATGATTTTTAGATCATGTGAAGTTTATGGTGATAAACTTGCACTGGAAGATCTTCAAGAGTATCCAATTAATAGGGTTACCTATTCACAATTAAAAGAGAATATCATAAAATTTGGAAAAGCTTTAAAGAAACTTGATCTCCCCGAAAGAACTCACATTGCGCTAATAGGTGAGAATAGGGTTCAGTGGTCACTCAGTTATTTAACTTTAATGAGCTTTAATTATGTGATTGTACCAATTGATAAGAACCTTACTGAGAGTGAGATTCTGAATATTATTCATGAATCTGACGCCGAGGTG
>CAYXXW010000100.1:0-9370 GCA_964469115.1 uncultured Melioribacteraceae bacterium | reverse complement strand
TGAAGAAGGTATTGTTGCTGGTGGTGGTGTTGCATTTGTAAGAGCTGCATCAGTTTTAGAAGATCTTAAAGGTGAAAACAATGACCAAACTACTGGTATCAAAATCATTAAAAAAGCATTAGAAGAGCCTTTGAAACAAATAGTTAACAATGCTGGTTTAGAAGGCGCTGTTGTACTTAATAAAGTTAAAGAGGGAAAAGATGATTTTGGCTTTAATGCTTCTACAGATGAGTATGTAAATATGATTAAAGCTGGTATTATTGATCCTACTAAAGTTACAAGAACTGCTTTAGAAAATGCTGCTTCTGTATCATCATTGTTAATTACAACTGAAGCTGTTGTATATGAGAAAAAAGAAGAAGAAAAAGCACCTATGATGCCTCCAGGCGGAATGGACGGTATGGGTGGAATGGGCGGAATGTATTAGTAGATTCTGTTCAATAAATTTATTTAAGCCCGGCAATTTGTCGGGCTTTTTTATTTGCATTCGTAGCACAGAAAATCCAATCTGTTTTTTTAGACTTTAGTTCATAGTAAAAGTAAATCTAAAATTACTCCTTTTCTCATATCGGAAAGTCTGTTCTACAAAAAAAAAGCGATTCATTTGAATCGCTTTTAACAAATCTATTAACCAATTTTAGCCTAAAGGTACATGGCCTTGAATTTATCAAACTGATAGATTCTAAGTTTAGAACCTTCTAATTCAATTAAACCCTTTTTTGCAAAAGAATGTAAAGTTCTAGAAATCGTTTCTCTTGAAGTTCCGGCCATATTTGCAAGATCTTGCTGAAGCGGTAATTTTTCAATTTCAACTGCTCCTTGTCTAATTCTACCTTGATCGTTTGCAAGTTGCACAATAACAGTTGCTACTTTACCTTCTGCATCTTTTAACGATAAAGATTTTATCTGCATATCTGCTGTTCTTAATCTTTTAGATAATTCTTGCATAAGGGCTATTGAAATTTCGGGATGTTCTTTAAGAAATTCCAAAAATTGATTTCTTTGAATAATAAATAATTCTGAATCCTCAATCGCTGTAACGGTAGCAGATCTAGTTAAACCATCAAGAAGTGCCATTTCGCCAAAAATATCAGCTTCAGATAAAATACTAAGTATTACTTCCCTACCATCATTACTAGTCCTTGTAACCTTTACTTTTCCAGTAACAATAATAAATAATGCACCACTTTCATCTTCTTCCATTAAAATGATTGTTTCTTTTTTAAAGGTTTTTCTTATTCCAACCTGGGAAATTTGCTCAATAGTTTCTTCAGGTAAATCGGAAAAAATTGGAACGTAGTATAAAAAGTCGGACGTTGAACCCACAAAACCCTCCTATTAAAAAGCTAAAATGAAATTTCTTAAAAATTTCCCGTTTTAATACTTTAATATATTGATTTTTTTAGAAAATATTCAGATTTATTTTCAATTAGGATCGTAAATTTTACTAATAGTTTAACTAATGGAATAATATTAGCTATAATGAAGGTTTCTCGTTTTGGTAATTTATTAGATGTATTCTAAATTAAATAGCCCTTTTCTGTTTCATAGAAATTTTAGAACTTCCTTTATGAATTGGTTTTTTAACTTTTGCAGGACTAAATGAACTTTTAATACTTGTGAGTTTTATTAAATCTTTTTTCTCTATGAATTCTATTTTAGAGTTGTGATATTGAAGCTTTAAACCCCTTCCAAAACGTTCGATTTTTTTATACTCAACCGGGATTATTAACTTTCCAAATTTATTGACAAGCCCCCATTTATTACCAATTTTCACTTTAGTAATACCAAACATTCCGTAATAAGGATATACAAAGTCAAAATGTTTTGAGTTAATTTGATTTCCTTCAAAATCATATATTTTCCAATACCCGGCGTCCCTTGCAGCAATTAAACCATAACCGGAAGAAAGCGTGAAAATCTCTATGAAATTCGAGGGCAATATTTCATTTCCATCAAAATCATTGACGCCCCAATATCCATTTTCTTTTATTCTAACTGAATTTGGTAAAAATCCAATGTACTGGTATTTTGCTTTCATCTTACTTTTAGAATTTCTCATCACTTTTTCTGGGAAATATTTTAAAATTCATATAGAAAAATAAACTTTTTTATGAATTGACTTGTGAGCTGAAGCACTAAACAATTTAAAAACTGATTAGTGTGATATAGGATTTATACCCTATTAGTTGGAAATAAGCTTTACAAATTTGTGCCTTATCTTTTCTCCTTTGATCTCAATATAATAAACAGATCACTTTTATAAAGGCAGCATATAAGTTTCTATAAAGTCTTTTTGATATTTAGCAGCATATCACTGAATAATTTGGTGTTCATCATGTCAGCTAATGGAATTTTTATTTTTACTAAGTTGCAAAAGTTTTTTTAATTCACGTTAATAGTTTCGGCTTTGCCTTCCTTTACCTTATTCTTTAACCTAAAGAGTTTATAATTTAATGAGTCTGTTAATGCCATCATACTAGCCTCGATAATGTTTTCAGAAACACCTACTGTTGACCAAGTATTTTCACCATCAGAGGATTCAATCAGTACTCTTACTTTTGCACCAGTTCCATCTTTATCTCCAAGAACTCGGACTTTATAATCAACAAGTTTTACTTTTTCAATTACAGGGAAAAAACGGGTAAGAGCTTTTCTCATTGCACCATCAAGAGCATTTACAGGTCCATTACCATCAGCGGCGGTGTGTTCAATTTCATCATCTACTTTAATTTTTAAAACTGCCTCAGAATAATCAAGATTATTTTCGTCTTTTAGAACATTAATTTTTGCATATACTACTTTGAAATATGGCTCATATTCTTTCAACTCACTTCTTAAAAGGAGTTCGAAAGTTGCTTCAGCTCCATCGAATTGATAACCGTCATACTCCATTGATTTTAAATAACTTACAAATTTTTTGCTAAACTCTCTCTCTTTTGGAAGTTCAATTCCAAACTCTTTTGCTTTGTATCTAATGTTACTTTGACCTGAAAGATCAGAAACTACAACTCTTTGAAGATTACCAACCAAGCTTGGATCAATGTGTTCGTACATTCTACTATCCTTCAAAACAGAACTTACATGAATTCCACCTTTATGAGCGAAGGAGGAAAGTCCTACGAAAGGTGCTCGATTATCTGGTTCAACGTTCATCAATTCAGAAATGAAATGGGAAAGTGAAGTTGTCTTTGTGATATCCAATCTTTCATTGAATTCATAACCCATTTTTAATCCAAGGTTAGGAATTATACTGCACAAGTCTGCATTCCCGCTCCTTTCACCGAATCCATTAATTGTTCCTTGAACATGAGTTGCACCTGCTTTAACAGCCATCAGAGAATTGGCAACTCCAACACCTCCATCATTGTGCGCATGAATTCCAATTGGTACATTAAACTGATTTTTTATATCTGTCACAATATCAAAGATTTCATTAGGAAGTGTACCACCGTTTGTATCACACAATACAAGGTCTGATGCTCCGGCTTGCTCCGCTGCTCTTAACATTTTTATTGAGAAATTTCTATCATCCTTATAACCATCGAAAAAATGTTCAGCGTCAAATATAACTCTTCTTCCTTCTTTAACTAAAAAATTAACTGAATTGAAAATCAGCTCAGCATTTTCGTCATTACTCAAGCCTAAACTTACTTCAGAATGAAATCTCCACGTCTTTCCAAAAATTGATATTACTTCAGTTTTAGCTTTAAGTAATGATTGTAAATTATTGTCTTCTATAATTTTATTGGGATATCTTGCTGTCGAACCAAATGCACAAATTTTTGAGTGACTAAGATTTAATTTCTTGACCGATTGAAAATATTCTTCATCTTTTGGATTACTCCCAGGCCAGCCGCCTTCAATTATATCTATCCCATAAGTATCCAATTTTTGAGTAATTAGAAGTTTATCTTGTATGGATAGATTAATCCCTTCACCTTGAGTGCCATCTCTAAGAGTTGTATCAAAAAGTTCAATTTTCATAATAAATTCACTGAATTTTGGTTAAATCATGTTATTTTTTCTAGCATATTCAAATATGCCACCAGCTTCAACAATTGGCAACACGCTGCCTAATTCTTGAAGTGTATACTCTTTTCCACATGTTTTATTTTGAAGTATATAAGAATCTAAATTTACCTCTAATTCATCACCAGTCGAGATCTCATTATTTATTTTACTCTGTGATTCAAGAGGGACTAAAAATCCTCCATCAACCGAATTCCGGTAAAAGATTCTTGCATAAGATTCAGCAATTATTGCTTGTACTCCGGCTTTTTCCAAAGCAAATGGAGCATGCTCCCTAGAAGACCCGCAGCCAAAATTTGATCCGCCAATTATAATATCAAATTCAGATAAATAATTTTCTCCACTAATAAATGGAGTTCTGCCTTCTGGTAAACCTGCTTTATCAATCGGAACTCCGCTTAAAGCAAATTGCCCGTATTTTTTTGATTCTTCTTCATCCTTTAAACTGTATACAAGATGCTCTGCGGGAATGATTTGATCGGTATCAATATTATCTCCCAGAACGAATGCTTTGCCTTTTATTGTTTTATTCATTTTACCCTATAATCATTTTTCTCTATAAAGATTCTCACGTCGCTCTGCTCCTCAGAATGACGAGTATTTAATTTTTTATTATAAAAAATTTCTTGGATCAGTAATTACTCCGGTTATTGCAGATGCAGCAACTGAGTATGGAGAAGCTAAGTATACTTCTGATTTCTTACTCCCCATTCTTCCCGGAAAATTTCTGTTAGTAGTCGAAATAACTACATCGTGATCCACACTTCTTCCAACTGTATCATCAGGTCCGCCCAAACATGCTGCACAAGATGATTGAGCTATTACACAACCAGCATCATCAAAAATTCGTTTGAGTGAAACTCCATTGTATGTTTCAGTTTCTAATTCTTTTGCTATTCGGGTTGAAGCAGGCACTACAAATGTTGGAACCTTTACTTTGTTTCCAAATATAATTTTTGCAGCAAATTTAAAGTCGCTTAGTTTACCGCCTGTACAAGAACCAATATAAGCTTTTGTTAAAGTTGTACCCTCTACATTTCTCACTGTATCTTTATTATCCGGACTATGGGGTTTTGCTACTAAGGGTTCCATTTCTTTAACATTGTAATTATACATGCTATGATATGTCGCATCATTATCACTCTTGAAAATATCGTACTCGTATACACCTTTAGATTTCACATACTCTTCTGTTACATGATCAACACCAATAATTCCATTCATTCCACCTGCTTCTATTGCCATATTCGTTAGCGTCATTCTTTCATTCATATCCAGGGAGAAAACTCCGTCACCATCAAATTCTAAAGCCCGGTAAGTTCCACCGTCAGTTGTTATATCACCGAGTACTGCAAGTATCAAATCTTTTGCTGTAAGATATTCAGGTAATTCACCATTGAAAGTAAATTTTATGGATTCAGGAACCTTTTCCCAAATTTTACCTGTTCCTAAAATAAATGCCGCATCAGTATTTCCAACACCTGTCGAAAACATACCGAAAGCTCCTGAAGTACATGTGTGTGAATCGGTGCCAATTAAAACTGTACCAGGAACATTGTAACCTTCTTCTGCTAAAGCAATATGGCAAACTCCCTTATATCTTTCTGTTCCCACATCGTAGTAATTATCAATTTGATATTCACTGGCAAATTGTCTAAGAATATCAATGTTTCTATTAGCATGCTTATTTGCAGTAAAAATATAATGATCGGGGAAAATAACAAGTTTATCTTTATCCCATATTTTTGCATTCTCGCCAAATTGCTCTTTCCATATACCAATTGTTGGCGGTCCACACACATCATGCGTCATCAAAGTATCTACATTAAGCCAAACACTTTCACCAGGATTAACTACTTTATTCCCGGACGCTTTTGCAAATATTTTTTCCGTTATCGTCATTCCCATAAAATTTATTCCTTTTTACAAGTTAGCGTAATTAGGTTCTTCTAATTTATTTTCATTTTGTTTTAGGTAATTTATTTTTTTATTTAAAGCACTTAGATAGGCAAGTGCACTTGCTTCAATTATATCTGTCGATACGCCTCGTCCAGTAAAGGATTTAGAATTACTTCTAATTCTCACTAAAACTTCACCAAGGGCTTGTCTACCGGAGGTAACCGAACGAACATTATAAGATTCTAATTCAGACTGTATTTCTAAGGCTCTCTCAATTGCGTTGAATACTGCATCGATAGGACCATCACCGATTGATGATTCTTGGATTGATTTATCATCAGCTTTAATTTTAACCACTGCAATTGGAATTGATTTAGAACCTGATGTTATTTGAAGATGCTCTAAAGTATAAAACTCATTCTTACGGCTTATATTATCTCCCATCAAAATTCTTAAATCATCATCAAACACTTCTTTCTTTTTATCTGCTAGCTTGGTGAAACTTTCATAAAGTTCAACAAGTTTATCATCATTAATCTCGTAACCAAGCTGACTTAATCTTGATTTTAATCCATGCCTTCCGGAATGTCTGCCAAGGACAATTTTTGTTTTTGGATAGCCTACTAGTTCAGGAGTCATAATTTCATAAGTATCTCTATTCTTTAACATTCCGTCTTGGTGAATCCCTGATTCATGGGCAAATGCATTTTCACCGACTATTGCTTTATTTCTTTGCACAAGAATTCCAGTAAATCCCGAAACGAGTTTACTAGTATTATAAATTTCTTTCGTATTAATATTTGTATCATAATTCACTAAATCAGCTCTTACTTTTAATGCCATTACAATTTCTTCTAAAGATGCGTTACCTGCTCTTTCACCAATTCCATTTACTGTACATTCTATTTGTCTGGCTCCATATTCTAATGAAGCAATTGAATTAGCAACCGCCAATCCCAAATCATTATGGCAATGAACACTAATTATTGCCTTATCAATATTTGAGACATGTTCTTTCAGATATTTAATTTTATCTCCAAATTCAGTAGGGAAAGTATAACCGGTTGTATCTGGAATATTTACTACATTAGCACCAGCTTCAATGGCCGTTTGAATAATTTCAGCAAGATAAACAAGATCAGTTCTACCAGCATCTTCAGCGGAGTATTCAACATCATCGCAAAGAGATTTTGCATATTTTACTGAATCATAAGTCATTTTAAGCACTGTATCTCTTTTGTCTTCAAGTGAACGTCCATATTTTTCATGCCCAAATTTCCCAAGTATATGGAAATCGGAAGTACTTGTAAATGTATGAATACGTTTTTTACTTGCGTTTACAAGTGCTTTAGCTGCAGCATCAATATCTTTTTCGTTTGCTCTGCAGAGTCCGGTAATTATTTTATCAACCTCAGTTGCAATTGCATGAACAGCATCAAATTGAGCGGGTGAAGAAATTGGAAATCCGGCTTCAATTACATCAACATTTAATTTTGCAAGTTGATGAGCAATCTCTAGTTTTTCATATAGATTTAATGATGCACCTGGTGATTGTTCACCGTCCCTTAATGTTGTATCAAAAATGGATATTTTTTCTTTCACAATTTTGCCTATTAAATTTATTAAAGTAAAAACATACCAATGGCTTCGTCGGTAAATATTTTTTCAATATTCTTAGCTATGATATCTGTAAATTCATTTGTTGTAACTACTGTACTATCAACAGAAGCAATATCAGCAGTTCTATAGCCTGCATCAAGAGTTTGTGTAATCCCCTTTTCAATAATCTCAGCAGCCTTAGACATATCAAAAGTTAAATCGAACATCATAGCTGCAGAAGAAATAGCGGCAATAGGATTAGCCTTATTTTGATCTGCAATATCTGGGGCACTGCCATGAACAGGTTCGTATAGACTAAATTTATTTCCTATGCTTGCAGAAGGAAGCATACCTAAACTACCTGTAATCATACCGGAAATATCACTTATAATATCTCCAAATATATTTGAAGTTAGAATTACGTCAAACTGTTTTGGATCTCTAACAATTTGCATAGCAGCATTATCAACATACATATGATTTAATTTTATTTCTGGATAACCCTTATGTACTTTTTCCACAATATTACGCCAAAACTGAGAGACTTCCAAAACGTTGGCTTTATCAACGGAAGTAACAACTTTATCTCTTTTAGCTGCTATTTCAAACGCTTTAATGGCAATTCTTTCAACTTCTTCTGTTGAATATATCATTGTATTCCATCCTTTATTCTCATCAATTCCGCGAGGTTTACCAAAATAAATTCCGCCGGTAAGTTCCCGAAGTACAACAAAATCGGTACCTTCAAGTACTTCCCTTTTAAGAGTAGAGTTATCTAACATTGATGGATAAACTCTTGCAGGACGAATATTGGCAAAAAGTTCAAGCTTTTCTCTTAATTTAAGAAGTGCAGCTTCAGGTTTTAAATGATGAGGTAGCTTTTCCCAGTCGGGCCCACCTACTGCGCCAAGAAATACTGAATCAGCTTTATAGCAGCCTTCTAAAGTTGCTTCAACAAGAGGAGCGCCATGTTTTTCATAACATCCGCCTCCAATATCATAATTTTCATATGATACTTCTATATTAAATTTATTTGCAACAAGATTAATAATTTTCACTGCTGCATTTGTTACTTCGGGACCAATTCCATCGCCTGGTAGTAACGCAATTTTGTACTTCATACTAAGATCCTTTATTTTTTATTTGCTTTTAATTCCCATGACATCATTTTTCTTAACTCACCACCAACTTTTTCAATTGGATGCTCAGTATTTTGTTTTCTAAGCTCAATCAATTTAGCTTGACCATATTCATTATCTTCAATAAACTCTTTAGCAAAACTGCCATCTTGAACTTCAGTTAATACTTTTCGCATTTCTTTTTTAGTTTCTTCAGTAATCAGTCTTGAACCTCTAGTCATTCCGCCATATTCAGCAGTATCACTAACAGAATAATTCATTCTTGAAAGTCCACCTTCATAATAAAGGTCAACAATTAATTTCATCTCATGCATACATTCAAAATAAGCTAATTCAGGCGGGTACCCAGCTTCAACTAAAACTTCGAAACCAGTTTTAATCAATTCTGCTGAACCACCGCAAAGTACTGCTTGTTCACCAAATAAATCAGTTTCGGTTTCATCTTTAAAGTTGGTTTCAATTACACCAGCCTTTGTACCGCCAATTCCTTTAGCCCAAGAAAGTGCAAGTTCAAGTGTATTGCCCGAAGGATCTTGATGAATTGCTATTAAACATGGTACTCCATTCCCCTGTTCAAAAGTTCTTCTAACCAAATGTCCTGGACTTTTTGGAGCTATCATCATTACATTAACATTTTCTGGAGGAGCAATAGATTTATAATGAATATTAAATCCGTGACCAAAAGCTAATGTATCACCTGC
>CAYXXW010000099.1:0-9403 GCA_964469115.1 uncultured Melioribacteraceae bacterium | reverse complement strand
AATCGCATTGTGAAAAATTTCTTGCATTTTCTGCATTCTTGCCAACTTTTACTAAGCCACGGTATGAGTTATCGCTTTTCCCGGCTGAAATACCTTTAGAAATTATTGTGCTTCTAGTATTCTTACCAAGATGAATCATTTTTGTCCCGGTATCAGCCTGCTGAAAATTATTTGTTACTGCAACTGAATAAAATTCACCAACGGAATTATCGCCTTGTAAAATACAGCTTGGATATTTCCAAGTTATTGAAGAACCGGTTTCAACTTGTGACCAAGAAATTTTTGAATTATTTCCTTTGCAAATTCCACGTTTAGTTACAAAATTATAAATGCCGCCTTTACCTTCTTTATCTCCAGGCCACCAATTTTGAACTGTTGAATATTTTACTTCGGCATTTTCTAAAGCAACTATCTCAACAATTGCCGCATGAAGCTGATTTGTATCTCTCATTGGAGCAGTACAGCCTTCTAAATAACTAACATAACTGTCGTCATCTGCAATTATTAAAGTTCTCTCAAACTGCCCAGTATCCACTGCATTTATTCTAAAATAAGTTGATAGCTCCATAGGGCACCTTACGCCTTTTGGAATATAAACGAAAGAGCCGTCACTGAAGACAGCCGAATTAAGTGTAGCAAAGTAGTTATCAGTTTGTGGAATGACTGACCCCAAATACTTTTTTACTAATTCCGAATGTTCTCTAATTGCTTCAGAAATTGAGCAGAATATTATTCCCTTTTCTGCAAGTGTTTCCTTAAATGTTGTGGCCACAGAAACGGAATCAAATACCGCATCAACAGCAACACCCGATAATCTTTTTTGTTCTTCAAGCGGAATTCCTAATTTTTCAAAAGTTGCAATTAATTCCGGATCAACTTCATCCAAACTTTCCAGTTCAGGTTTCTTCTTTGGGGCAGCATAATATTTAAGATCTTGATAATCAATTTTATCGAATTTAGCTTTTGCCCAATGTGGCTCTTCCATTGTTAACCAGAGTCGATATGCTTTAAGACGCCACTCTGTCATCCATTCAGGTTCTTGTTTTTTGGCAGAAATCATTCTAATTATATCTTCATTCAATCCTTTGGGAAATTCTTCTTGCTCTATATCTGTAACAAATCCCCATTTATATTCAGACTTAGTATGTTCATCAATTATCTGTAAGTCTTCTCGAGTTTCTTCACTCATTACAACTCCTTTTAAATATTATGAACGAAACGTAAATAATCTTGACAAAAAAGTCAAGATTAAATGAACACTAAAAGAAATATTGTTAAAAAGGAAGTAAAAGAGTTATAGATTGATGTGAAATTATTATTGATTAATCGGTATAAATAGGCTGAGATGGATTGAATTATTCTATTGTCTCTGTCTTAATACCTCAAAAAGCAACACCCCCGTAGCAACCGAAACATTAAGACTCTGAATCTTTCCTTTCATAGGGATTTCAGCTAAAAAATCACACTTTTCTGAAACAAGATGCCGTATTCCTTTTTCTTCGTTACCTACCACTATTGCAATAGGCTGTTTATAATCAATTGTTGTGTAGTTTTGTGATTTGCCTAATTTTGAGCCGACAATCCAATAATCGCTTTGTTTAAGAATTTCAATTGTGCTTACAAGATTATTAACTTGAGCTATTTTAACATGACTTGTAGCTCCGGCAGAAGTTTTTTCAACGGTATCATTAACAGACGCGCTGTTTTTAGTTGTTATAATTATACCGTCAACTCCGGTACATTCTGCTGTTCTAATAATTGCCCCGAGATTATGAGTATCTTGAATTGAATCCAACAAGAGGAGAAGAGGGAATTTTGATTTTTCAGCTGCAATTAACATATCATCTAGGCCGAAATAATTAAATGAGCTTTTTAGAGCAATTATTCCCTGAGTATTTTTTCCTTCAGTATGCTGATTGAATTTTTGCGGCGAAAGTTGGGTGATTTTGATATTGTTTTCTTTGGCAAGCTTTTTAATCTGATCAATTATAGAACCATGCAAACCATATTGAATATAGATTTGATCAATTTTGGATTTTGATTTTAAAGCTTCAAAAACCGGTTTTCTGCCAAATATTTTTTGCATTTAACTTTATCAATAATTAAAAAAGAAATTAATGCTGTCATTTCCGAATGTTTTAATCGGAAATCCAAAAAATTTTCTTGTATAAAGATTAAGAAAAATATAAAACTGGATTCCCGCTACAAGCATGCGGGAATTACAAGGAATTTACTTGCCATTTTGTTGGGCGAGAAACCATCTTCAATCAGTCATTCATCCAATCAATTTCCTTTTACTTTTTTATTAACTCTAAAATTTTCGAATTTTCATCCAAACCAATTAATTGTTGCTCACCGGTTTCCATATTCTTTAATTGAACTTGACCATTTTCATATTCTTCACCACCGACAAACAAAACAAATTTTGATCTGTATTTATTTGCTTCACGCATTTGAGCTTTAACACTTCTTGATAAATAATCAAATTCAACTTTTAGATTTTCGTTACGTAAGATGGAAGCAAATTCAAAGATCTTTGCTTCAAGCTCATTATTCAACCTGACTAAATAAATATCTATTGGGTAATCTTCAACAATAAATGCTTCTTCTGATATACAAGCCATCAAAATTCTCTCAATTCCCGCTGCAAATCCAACTGCAGGTGTTGAGGGACCCTCAAGTTGTTCAACCAATAAATTATACCTTCCGCCACCGCAAAGTGCACTTTGCGCTCCAACATTTGAGCTGATTATCTCAAATGTGGTGTGAGTATAATAATCCAACCCACGAACTAATTTTGGCTGAATTAAAAAAGGAATATTGGCAACACCCAATAATTCTTTTACTTTTTCAAAATGTTCTACACTTTCTTCGCCAAGAAAATCAAGAATTGAAGGTGCATCTTTAAGTAAGTTTTGGTCATCTCTATTTTTACTATCTAAAATTCTCAGAACATTCGTATCTAACCTCTTTTGGCTATCTTCAGAGAGTTTCTCCTTTTTTTTACCTAAAAATTCTTTTAATGCTTCTGTAAACTTTAGTCTTTCTTCCGGTATGCCGAGAGAATTAATTTTGACAGATATTTCTTTCAATCCTAATTTACTGAGTATTGAAAACGCCACTTGAATTACTTCCGCATCAAGAGCCGGATTATGACTCCCAATAGCCTCAATTCCAAATTGATGAAATTGTCTAAGTCTGCCCGCTTGCGGTCTTTCTTGTCGGAACATTGGAGAAACGTAAAATAATTTATTCAATCCTGATTGCTTACCAAGCGAGTGTTCAATAAAAGCTCTCACAACGGATGCAGTCATCTCTGGTTTTAGTGTCAAACTATTTTCACTTCTATCGGTAAACGTATACATCTCTTTACTTACAATATCAGTGCTTTCGCCAATACCTCTAGCAAATAATGCTGTGTGCTCAAAAATTGGGGTGCGGATTTCTTTATAATTGAAAAGCTGCATTTCAGTCTTTACAATGTCAGATAAAAAGTCCCAGCTTAAAATTTCATCTGGCAAAATATCGTTCGTGCCTTTTAGCGCTTTTACCATAATAATTACTTTTTTAGATAATTAAATTTTGGATATGTCTTATAAAATTTTGATCTCTTACTTAAATTATATTATGCAATTGTTTCTTCATATTCTTTAAAAATCGCATAAATTTCACTTGAAGTTTTTGCTTTGTGCAGTTTATTGCGCACTTCTTCTTTATTCATAAGTAAAGAGATTCTGCTTAAAAGTTTTATATGAGGGGCTACTAAATTATCTTTTCCGATCAAAAGAAAGAATAAATTAACCGGTTCACCATCAAGGGCTTCAAAATCAATCGGATTTTTCGTTTTTCCAAATGCAGCAAGTATTTCAGTTACTTTATTTGTTTTGCAGTGAGGTATTCCAAAACTATGTCCAACACCGGTCGACATAATTTTTTCACGTTCCATAACTGAATTTTTAACTTGAGCTAAATCTAATACTCTTTCGTCATCTTTGAATAGGTCAATCATTTCATTAATAACATCTATTTTGGATTTTGATTTAAGTTCGGGTATAATATTGTCTTCGGTTAATACATCACAGATTTTCATAATTTCCTTTTAGGGTTACAAGTTGAAATAAATTTTAATTTTAAAGTTAACAAAGGTAAAAAGTAATTACAATAATGCGTATAAGATAATATGAGATTTTTGACTCCGTTTTTGCTTGCACAGCTTTACTCAATAAACTAACTTTTAGTATAAGAATAATAAAAGTTAAAGAGGAATTTATGGATATTGAAAACAAAACGGTTTTAATACTGGGAGCTTGGGGATTAGTTGGAAACGCTGTTACAAGAAAATTACTGACCGAAAAGCCTAAAAATATCATTGTAACATCGTTAAAAAAAGAAGAAGCTGAATCCTATGCAATAAAACTTAGCAAAGAGTTTTCCGAATTACCTAAAGATTATTTTATTCCGTGGTGGGGAAATATTTTTGTAAGAAATGAGTTTAAAGATATGGATCGATTTGATATTCTCAACGATCCGGATAAAAGAAAAATTTTAATGAGAGATGTAATGGAGGAGATGACACCAGATGTTTTACAAGCTTCTGCTCTCTACCAATTGATTGAAAAATATCAACCTGATATAATTATTGACAGCATTAACTCTGCTACCGGAATAGCTTATCAAGATATTTATACTACTTATAATAAACTTAAGAAAAAAATAAATAAGAATTCTTCAAGAGAGGATTTAGCTGCAGAAACTGAGAAATTGCTCTGTACTCAATATATACCTCAGCTAATCCGCCACATACAGATTCTCTACAATTCAATGAATATAGCAAAAACACATATTTATGTTAAGGTTGGAACGAGTGGAACCGGAGGCATGGGATTGAATATTCCATACACACACAGTGAGGAAAAACCATCAAGAGTTTTATTGAGCAAATCTTCGGTTGCCGGTGCTCATACTATGCTATTGTTTTTAATGGGCAGAACTCCCGAAGGAGCAATAACAAAAGAGATTAAGCCAACCGGAGCAATTGCCTGGAAAAGAATTACTTATGATGAAATTACAAAGAGAGGCAAATCAATTGATTTGGTTGAACCTTCATTAGATAACATAATTAAACTTGAAGATAAACTTAATTTACAACTGGACGCTCCATATAAAACAACCGGAGAGAAACTTAAATCTGTATTTATTGATACCGGTGAAAATGGTACTTTTTCCAGAGGTGAATTCGAAACTATTTCGGCACAAGGACAAATGGAGTACGTTACCCCTGAAGAAATTGCTGACAATGTAATTTACGAAATCAAGGGCGGTAATACCGGTCACGATATAATTAATGCTTTGGATAATGCAAGTTTAAGTCCAACCTACAGAGCAGGTTACTTACAGCATACAGCTGTTGAAAAATTAAAAGAATTGGAAGAGCTGCATGGAGTTAATAGTGTTGCTTTCGAGTTACTTGGTCCTCCGAGATTGTCAAAATTATTGCATGAACTTAATTTATTGAGAATTGCTGCTGGAACAATGGAAAATATTGTATCATCCGAAGCATCCCAGCTTTCAAACGATGTTTATAATTTACTACTTGAAAATGAAAAATTAAGAAGTGAAATTATATCAATTGGAATTCCAATTTTAATGGCTGATGGTAAATCATTGCTTAGAGGAAATGAGATGAAGATTCCTCCATTTCGCGGTGAGAATGAATTAGAAATTACAGAAAAGAGTATTAACCTTTGGGCACATGATGGATGGGTAGATTTAAGAATAGAAAATATGAAATTCTGGAAGAAAAGAATTCAAGCTATAATGGATGAAGCAAACGCAATAGCTGAGGACGATACAAGTTCGCTTCATGTGAGAACAAGAAGATATTGGAATAATTACAAACAAATTGATATAGGGAAAGTAGTAAGCTGGATCTTCATTCATGAAGAGAAAGGAAAGAGGATGAAATAAATTATCAATGAAAATTGATCCTATTAAATTTAATAAAGACCACCTAAGAATTATTGTAACAGATTCCGGATTAGGTGGTCTTTCTGTGCAAGCAAAGCTTGATAAAGAATTAAGAATAAGAAAAATTGCACATAAAGTGGAACTTATATATTTCAACTCTTTTGCCGGTGATGGTTTTGGTTATAATGAAGTTTCAGATTTTAAGGAAAAAATAAAAATATTCGATTCAGCTCTATTAAGTATTGCAAAGTTGAAGCCGGATATAATCTTAATAGCATGCAATACACTTTCAGCTATTTATCCTTTTACGAAAGCTGGAATTGAAAACAAAATTCCATCAATTGGGATAATTGATATTGGAGTTGATCAAATATTACAGAGCATCAATAATTCTGCAAACAGTACTATTCTTCTTCTTGGTACAGAAACTACAATAAACTCTTCACTTTATCAGAATCAGCTTATTAGCAAAGGTATAAACGCTAATAAAATAATTCCACAAGGATGTAAATATTTAGAGGATGAAATACAAATAGATCCCCAAAGTGAAAAATTAAAATTACCTATTGAGCAGTATTTGACAAAAGCATTTAATAATATTTATTTAGAGAAAACTGAAGAAATAATTCTTGTTTTGGCCTGCACTCACTACGGGTACAGTAAGGATATATTTAGAAGTGTAATTAAGAAGAAATTTAAAAATAAATTAAAAATTATAAATCCAAATGACGGAATGGTTGAAGCTGTTGCAAATCTTAAAAGCATTAATACTGATGAAATTAATATAACAAATAAAGTTGTTTCAAGAGTAAAACTTAAAGAAAATCAAATTGAAATACTTGGTAAACTGCTTTATAAAGATTCCAAGGAACTAACCAGAGCTCTAGAAAAATACGAATACGATCAGAATCTTTTCTCTTTCTGAAAATATCTATAATCCATGTTGAATAATAAATTTTTTAATAGACTAAAAATTAGGTGTAAGCTTTTTACCTTTATGGAACTTATAGATTATACTGGCAACTTCATTCGGATCGTCAGTCAAAGTAACTAAATCTAAATCTTTCTCACTTATGTAACCATTTTTAAGCTGATGTTCTTTCATCCAATCAATCAATGGTTCCCAAAATTCTTTACCAACAAGTACAATTGGGAATTTATCAGTTTTACCCGTTTGAATTAAGGTAAGCACTTCAAAACCTTCATCAACTGTCCCAAATCCACCGGGCATTAAAACATAGCCTTGGGCATATTTAAAAAACATAAGTTTACGTACAAAAAAGTATCGGAAATCTAAAAGTTTATCCGGATCGATATAAGGATTTGCTCCTTGTTCATGAGGCAGTTCAATATTAATTCCCGTAGAACTTCCACCGGCTTCCATTGCACCTTTATTACCGGCTTCCATTATTCCCGGTCCGCCGCCGGTTATAATTCCAAAACCTTTCTTCACTAATGCTTTTGCCACTTCTTCTGTAAGTTTGTAATATTTTTCTTCCGGCTTTGTTCTTGCCGATCCAAAAATTAAGATGCTTGGTTTAATCTTTGCCATAGTTTCAAAACCTTCAACAAATTCCGACATAATTCTGAAAACACGCCATAAATCCTCCTGTGAAGTTTGCAGTTTTTGCTCAATTTCCAAATGATTATTATTCTCGTTATTGTTTTCCATCAAAACTCCCAATTGCTAAAAGATGAATATTCTAATATCTAAAGAACAAAGTAATATTTTTTCTTGATAAAAATTATTTCTTCTGCACAATATAAAACGAATATCTTCTTATATTAAGTCCCGTTTTTAATAATTCTAACTACTTTTAATAGAAATAGAAAACTACATTCAAAATAGCGAAGATATAATTGGTGATATTCAATATCTGCATGAGTTTTACAGTACCAATCTGAAAAATGAACGCGACATTATTATTTGGTTGCCGTCATCATATCACCTTTCACAGAAGAATTATCCTGTACTTTATATGCAAGACGGACAGAATCTATTTGATCCAAATACATCTTTTACCGGTTATGATTGGAAAGTTGATGAAGTTTTAAATGAAATGATCGCCGAAAAATTAATTGATGAAATAATTGTAGTTGGAATCTATAATAGTAGAGATAGAATTGAAGAATATAATTATTTTACTGAGAAAGGGAAAAAATACACAAGTTTTCTAATTAAAGAATTAAAACCTTTCATAGATGAAAACTTCCGTACAATTTCTAAAGCTTCTGAAACGGCTTTAATGGGATCATCAATGGGAGGTTTAATTTCATTTCAATTATTTTGGAATTTTCCTAAAATCTTCGGTAAAGCAGCTTGTCTTTCAAATTCATTTTGGGTTAATGATAGAAAAATTTTTAACATGGTTAAAGAAGTTGAAAATGAGTTTAACGAAAAGAATAGATTGTATATAGATTGTGGAACCGGCGAGAAAGAATTACTCGGTGATTACAAGAAAATGGTAAATCTAATTAAAACATTGAAATTGAGTGATACAAATTTCTCTCATCATTTAGCAGCGGGAAAAAGACATACTGAATACGATTGGGCCCAAAGATTACACATTCCATTAAAATTTTTGTTTGGTAAAAACAATCAACAAATATAGTACCTTGATATAAATTTTTTGTTTTAGTAAGATTACTTATCATTATTTCTCATTGTTATGATAAAACGCTTATTTATTTTAGTACTATTTTTTTTCTTCGTTAGTTGCTCACCGGCTAGCTATGTAAATAAAAAAATTATTCTACCGATAACCTTAAAATTGCCAAACCTCTGGACATTGGAAGACTGCAATAAAATTATTGATTACTACACAATATCTAATGTTGGAAGTAACCTTTTCAACAATTCCCCAACGAGGCAAGATGTTTTCATCAGAGCAATGCCTTTTAATAAAAATACCGTTGCAGCTATTACAAAAAAAGAAGTAATTGAAAAAAGACTGCCGCAAGAGGATTATTTACCAATTCTGAAAAGTTATTTAGAGGCATATACAAATTATACTTATGATGCTTCCAGCGGAAAAATAGTTGAGCAAGACTCAAATTATTCACAAGGATATTCGTTTAAAGTGTTTTTAGAAAATACAACCGATCCTTTTGAACCTATATTTTTGGAAGATGGTTATTCTTACTTTTTCTTAGAAAATATGAATAGAAGTTTTAGTCGTGTTGTAGAAGTAACCGGATTATATGCTGAAGACTATATTCAGCTCGATGGATATTTGAATGTTATTATTACTTTCTCGCCATTTTCAGTAGATGGCAAAAGGTTATTTGATAACAAGGACTTAAACGAAAGCTACCAATTGGTTTTTAATGGATTACAAAAGGAGCCGATTAGTATTCAGTGGAATTTAAACTAAAAGTAAAAAAATAAAAATAGTATTGGAATTAAAACTCCAAGAGCAACAAACCATTTACCTCT
>CAYXXW010000098.1:0-9403 GCA_964469115.1 uncultured Melioribacteraceae bacterium | reverse complement strand
AGTAAACTCACTTCCATTATCTGAACGTATATAATCTGGTACTCCATGGATTATATACGTTCAGATAACTTATAGAGTACTTCTGTTGAGATTAATTTTGGCGGAGGATTTGATCTTAAACTTACCTCAACTGGAGACTTAGCTTTGTTTTTAGAATTTGTATATCATTTAAATAGTAGAGAACTCGACGAAAGTGGTCTCAATATACTTCAGGGTGTTAACTTACAAAAAAAGGATGCGGGATTTGATAACCTAGCAATACTACTAGGACTTCAGGTCGGATTTTGATTGATTTTTTAAACCGAACTAACTATATTGATTTTTTTTTCTGCTCAATTTTATGTTTTTGCTTGATGTGACAAGAAAGAGTGTTTTCAAAATACTCTTAACAAACTTGGATTTAGGCTAAAAATCCAAGTTTATTTACCTTTTACTTCTTTTCTTTAGAAAGTAAGACAGAATCAAAAAAAAATAATTAAAAAAAAGGAAATTTAAATGAGCCAATACCTCCTTTTTTTGCGCATGTATATATGAGAGCGCCAATAATATAATTTCTAAATAAATAATTGGCAAATAATAACAAAACTACATTGGAGGAAACAATGAACAAATCTATTCACAAAATTGCTGCAGTATTAATTTTCTTTTTAGTAGCAACAACTGCTCAAGCACAATTTAAAATGAAAGTTGGTCCTCAGCTTGGATTAAACTTTAATATTGGCACAGGTTCTTCTTTGCCAGAAACAGTCACTGGGTTTGGTATGGCATTCGGTGGCCAAGTCGATATGGATTTTACTCCTACAATCGGCTTAATTACAAACATTCAATTTTATGATAATCGAAGTGGTTCAACGAGTAAAATTGTTAGTGGAACCCTAAATGGGGTTACTCTACAAAATGCCGAAGAAGAACAAGCTACAAGTCTCGCTTATTTCATGATTGAACCTTTATTCAAATTATCCATTCCGCAAAGTAATTTTTATTTCGTAGGTGGACCAGTAGTTGGCTTTAATATTGAAGCTAGTTCAACTTATACTGTTACACATCAGCAGCTTCAGCAACCCTATGAAGTTAAAACAACGCTTCAAAATATGCTGGTCCGTTTTGGATTAAAAGCCGGAGCTGGTTATGATATAAGTTTAAGCAATTTAGTTGACTTAACTCCTCAGTTCAATTTTGAGTTTGGAATAACCAATACACAATCTAATCTTACAGCAAAAATATTAACCTTTCAGGTAATGGTTGGAGCTAAATTCAAAGTACTTTAATAAGTGATTTTACAATTTTGATATTTAATTTTAATAGGAGAAAACAATGAAAAATATTTTAATATACCTTACGTCAATAGTATTTTTACTCTCCATTGGATGCAGTGATGATGCGAGCAGCAATTCGAATCCAGTAGGAATTGGGGGACTTGGCGGAACCGGTGGTCCTAGCGGCAGTGTAACCTTTACAATAGGCAACATTTCTAAGCAAGAAGATGCAGATGGTGACGGTACGGTAGATGATTTATTCTATTTCACTGCATCTCCCAGTGCAGCAGTAAAAATGACAAAAGTTAGTTTCAGTCTCCCTGCCCAGCAGTATAATAACTCATTTACAGATGATGGTACAACTGAATATGCTGCAAATGCGCCGGTAGACGTCG
Organism: uncultured Melioribacteraceae bacterium; assembly: GCA_964469115.1. Taxonomy (GTDB): domain Bacteria; phylum Bacteroidota; class Ignavibacteria; order Ignavibacteriales; family Melioribacteraceae. The sequence continues at coordinate 7,752 of CAYXXW010000098.1, read as the reverse complement.
TAGGCTTCTTAAAGAATGAAATTACAACAGGTCAACAGTGGACATTCCAATTTGAAGGAACATTAGCCGCAGATGGTAAAGCGTTTAGTGTAACCTCTAATTACACTGTTCCTTAAAGAACCACACTCCTCAGAGGAGAGCCAAAAATTAAAAATTAATGTGCTCTCCTCCACCGTAGTTAATGGGTCCCTTTATTTTTAAGGGGCTCATTAGATTAATGGTTTTGAATTAAGTAAAGGAAATAGTTAACGGACTTAGTTATGATTAAAATTAAAATTTATACAGGCATTATTAGTCTCTGTATAATTCTTTTTCAAGGATGCTGTTCAAGTAAAAGTATTAGTAATAATATGAGCAATAATTCACCTCAGCAAAATTTTGTAATGCCTTTACCACGCGGAGTAATTGAGACGACTATCACAATAAATGAAGTTTGGTCAAATGAGCAAAACAATTTTTGTAAAGCTGCAATAAATATAGTTCACAAAACCGGTGGTGGAATAAGACCGATTGCAGAAAACACATTTTATACATTTAGAGTTGAGGACGAATTATTTGAACAACTGGAAAATAAACTGGGTAAGACTATTAAATGCAGAGTTGTTGAGGTTAATAATTTGGTAAACAATATTTCGAATAAATACAAAATAATAAGCATACTAAAAAAATAGAGATGAGCTATGAAAAATTTATCTAAACTTTTTTTATTTACAATTGTGCTGGCAATTATCTTTTATGGCGCCTTCTCATTTGTGAATATAAATAAAACGTCTAGAGAACAAATAAAAATCAGATCAACCTCTTCTCCAAAAGCTTCTATTAAAATGAAAAAAGCAAGGCAAGAATATTTTGAGAGAATGTTGAGAGATCCCAAAACAATGACAATTCCAAGAGGTATAAGACAAAAGGAATTAGCCTTTGCCAAGAAATTAAATGAAGAAAATAAAAGTTTAAATAAGACTTCTTCAGTAAATGAATTGGATTGGAAAGAAGCCGGACCAGGGAATGTTGGAGGAAGAACAAGAGCTCTTGCTGTTGATGTTACAGACCCAAATATAATAATTGCCGGCGGTGCTTCAGGCGGTATTTGGAAATCAACTGATAAAGGAAATACTTGGGCAATGAAAAGCACAAATACCCAACTATTAAGTGTAAGTACTTTAGTACAAGATCCAAGACCTGGCCATACGAATACTTGGTATTATGGAACAGGAGAAATATTAGGTTCACCTCCTGATGCTGTAAGAACACATACATTTTCAGGAAACGGAATTTATAAATCAATAGATAATGGTGAAACTTGGTCTATTCTTTCCTCAACATTTAGCAGCAATTTTACCATTTGGGACAGCGCTTTCGATTATGTTGATAAGATTGAGATCAGTCCAACTACCGGGTCGATGTTTGTATGCAACTACGGTATCGGCATTGTAAAATCAGTTGATGGAGGAAATACCTTTACTCAACTACTCGGTGGAACATCAGAACATGAGTTTAGCGATATAAGTATAGCGGATGATGGAAGTATTGTAGTTGTAATGTCTTCACCTATTTTTAGCGCTACTCCTCAAAAAACACCAGGAGTATATAAATCCTCTGATGATGGAAAAACGTGGACCAATATAACGCCAAGTACTTTCCCACAAACATTTTCAAAAAGTAAAATTGAACTTGCTCCTTCAAATAAAAATATTGCTTATGTTTTTACATATGTAAAAGTTGATGCAACCGCTCAAGCTGAAGACATTCGATTTCATAAAATAAATATTTCAAACGGTACATCTGAAGACCGTTCGGCAAACTTACCAGAATTTCAATTTACAATAGCAAATTCTATAGAGCGTATTAACACCCAACGTGGATATAACATAACTCTAGCCGTAAAGCCTGATAATGAAAATTTTGTTATTATAGGTGCAACAAGCTTATTCAGATCAACTAATGGATTTTCATCAAAACCAAGTAACGCAAAAATGGATTGGATTGGGGGCTATCATCCAGATTATTTTCAATACCCAAATTTTCATTCCGATATACATTCATATTGTTTTGAGCCAAATAATCCTAATGCAGTTTGGTGGGGTCATGATGGAGGATTATCATATACTTCAGATATCACAAATATAAATTATCAGGATGTGTTTCCCTGGGAAAATAAGAACAATGGATATAATGTAACTCAATTTTTTCATATGTCAATTCCAAGAGAAGCAGGAGATAATAGAATAATGGGCGGTACTCAAGATAATGGAACTCCATTTTTCGTTTCTAATGGAACTATAGGAAATCAGATTGAAGATGTATCAAGTGGAGACGGCTCTTATTCTTATTTTTCCAAAAATTTTGCATATACTTCAAGTCAAGATGGTGTACTTCATCGCATAGGATATGACACTCAAAACTATCCAAACTATCAAGCATCATATTCTCGAATATCCCCAACTGGTGCAAGCAACCAGCTTTTCATCAATCCTTTTGCCGTAGATCCTTCGGACGAAGAAATCATGTATTATCCTGCTGGAAATTTACTTTGGAGAAATAATAAGCTTAGCTCAATTCCAAATTTTCAACAAGGGACTACTGTGGGATGGACGAAGTTAGATAATTTATCTCTACCAACGGGTTATATCATTTCTGGAATTGCAGTTTCAAACAGCAATCCAGCATATAGATTGTATTATGGTGGTACTGATTTTAGCCAACAATCAACAGGTTCTCATAAATTATTTAAAATTGATAATGCAAATAATGCCACAAATGGGGCAATCGATATTTCTATTTCCGGTTTAGATCCATTCTCATATATCAATAGCATAATAATAAATCCTGAAAATGCAGATGAATTAATCGTTGTTTTCTCAAATTATAATATTATTGGAGTTTATCATTCAATTGATGCTGGACAAACCTTTACCCCAATAGAAGGAAATCTTGTAGGAGACAAAAACAATCCCGGTCCTTCTGTTAAATCTGCTGCTATTTTGCCTGCTAAAAACGGGACTCAATATTTTTTAGCCACGAGTATAGGAGTTTTTTCAACTCTAACGCTTAATGGAAACAATACAACTTGGACACAAGAAGGCGTTAGTACTCTTGGAAATGTAATTGTAAATTCCTTAGCAACCAGAAAATCAGATGCAAAAATTGTAGCTGGAACTCATGGCAGAGGAGCATTTTTGGCTTACGGAGAAGCAATACCAAATACCGCCATTGCTAATGTAGATGTAAATAATTTAACCCTGCAATCAAGACCTGGACAAAATGGCTCAACAAGTTTTCAGCTTAAGAATAATGGGGGAACTGATTTAACTTATAATATTTCAGTGACAGGTAGTTTTGGTGGCAACTTGGCAAAAAGCAACAGTTTTAAATTAGAAATGAGCTCACCTGATAAAAACTCTAAAGAGTTTAATGATTTTATTAAGAATAGTAAGTTTGGAAAAGACCAATCATATTACACCAGTATTAATAATTCTGCTCCAACTCGAGCAACTAATATTAATGGCAACGATTATCTCATCCTAGATGATGGAGATTCATTGGCGGATGGGTTTGTGGGTCCAGGAGATCAAATTTCCGACTTTGATTATTACAATGAATTTAACGTCTCCGGTTTTAGCTATGATTTAGAAGCGATCGATTTTTTTATAAGAACAGAAGAAGCAATATCTAATAATCTTTATGCCGCTATCTATAATGAAAAAGATTCTCTACTTCAATTCGGTTATTTCGTTTTAGATTTATCAAAAGATGGGAAATGGTATTCTGCGGAATTAAATCCTAAGATAGCTTTTAATGATGGAGAAAAATTTAAAGTGGAATTATACAGTTATAGTCTAATTAATTATCCGGCTGGTATTGATACTGATGCACAAATACCTAACAATAGTTATTACTTTAATCCCGCTGAAGCAAAGTGGGTAAATATAAACACTCAATCTGGGTATGAAAATGCTGCATTTTTAATTCGATCAAAAGGAACTAAATCCGGTGGAACTGGCAATCAAAATCCCACTGCTGTAGCAAATGTTTCTAATACACAAGTTTTGATGAATGAAACAATTACCTTTGATGGTTCACAGTCATCCGATATAGATGGACAAATAACTCAGTATTTATGGGACTTTGGAGATGGTTCTACAAGCAATCAAGCTAATGTAACTCATTCCTATTCTGAAGAAAATACTTTTAATTATTCGTTAACCGTAACCGATAATCAAGGAGCAACCGGCAAAGCAACCGGTCAAATAACAGTTGGTACAAGTGGTGGAAATTTGGTTTTGGTAAATCCATCGAGTGGAACAATTTCTTCGGGAGGTTCAGAAACAATTACACTTACACTAAATGCTCAAAATCTTAGTGAAGGCACTTATACCGGACAAGTAAATATTACAACTAATGGCGGTAATATTACAATTCCAATTGATTACCTTGTTGATGTTGAAAAATTATCATCCATTCCTAATGAATATCAACTGAGTCAAAACTACCCTAATCCGTTTAATCCAACTACTGTTATTGAGTTTTCTTTACCGCAAACTTCAAACGTTTCATTAAAAATTTACGATGCGCTTGGAAGAGAAATAAAAAATCTTATTAGTGATGAAAAGTCAGCGGGTAGCTATAAAGTCAGCTTTGATGCTTCAACATTTAGCAGTGGAGTTTATTTTTACAAACTTGATACAGAAATATTCAGTAAAATAAAAAAGATGTTGCTAATTAAGTAATTTATTAAAAACAGGTTCCCTCCGCAATGAGGAAGCCTGTTTATATATCTTTGAAGTATTCTCATTAAACTTCATATTGAACCTTTCCAAAATACAATTTACACCGTTCCTTAAAGAACTACACTCTTAATACAATAGCTAAATATTAAAATTTAAAGAGTTCTCCTCCACTGCAATTGATGGATCCCTTGGCGGTTTTAAGGGGCTCATGAATAGCAGAAATATATTAACTAAATATCGAATCCCTCCAAATAATTTTATCCATTGATTGCTTTTAATAATATAAGTTGTCTATCTTTTTACCAAACGTTTTTGGTACTAACGAATGGACATCACTATGAATGAATCTTACCTTAAAAAAATATTTCTAATCTTTGCTTTACTCTTCTTATACCAATGCTACAGCTCCGATGAGAGTATCAAAAATGATAAAAAGATTCTAAATAAATCCGATTATATAAAACCAATGCCACGTGGAATGGTTGAATTAAGTTTAACCATTGATGAAATAATTGAAGAAGAAAATAGAATTGTTTTAAGTTCTATAATTGATACCGTTCACAAATATGGTGCCGGTGTTAAGCCACTTGCAGAAGGAATAACTTATTCAATTGAAATTGATAGAGAATTTTTCAATTCAAATAAAAATAATCTTGAACTAGGAAAACAGATTAAATGCCGCGTAACAAGTACAGCTCAATCGATGGATGTTAGCGGGGCAAACAAACTAAAACTAATTAGCTTTTTAAAAGAAAGAGAATAATTATGAAAACTCTAAAACAACCATTTACTCTAACATTTTTGCTGACCTTTGCATTTGCCATTTTTTTCTCTCAATATTTTACAAATCAAAATAAAAAGCCCAGTAAAGTTTATTCAAGCTCAAGTGCTAAAGGAATGAAATATAAAAAAGGGAGAACAGAATATTTTAACAGATTATTGCGTGATCCAAAAACAAATGAAATTCCAAAAAACATTAGACAAAAAGAACTTGCCTTTGCTGATGAGCTTAATAAAAACAATAAATCATTAAAGAAAACAAATGTACTTGAATGGAAAGAAGCTGGACCAAAAGATGTTGGGGGCAGAACAAGAGCGCTAGCTATTGATATAACTAATTCGAATACTATCATTGCTGGTGGTGTATCCGGCGGAATTTGGAAGTCAACAAATAAGGGAGTCTCCTGGTCTTTAAAAAGCACCGCATCTCAAATTCTTAGTGTTACATCTGTTGCTCAAGATCCAAGACCCGGCAATACAAATATTTGGTATTATGCAAGTGGCGAGTTTAATAGTTCGACTGCTGATCAAGGACAAACACATATTTACTCAGGTGGCGGCATTTATAAATCTGTTGATAATGGGGAAACATGGAGTTTACTCACAAATGCCAAAGATACTGATCCAACTTCATTTAATACTCCTTACGACTTTGTCTCAAAAATTATTGTTAATCCGACAACAGGAAGCGTGTTTATAGCTTCACATCCTTTTGGAATATTAAAATCTGATAATGGCGGATCTACTTTTAATTTAATTTTGGGCGGTACAAATGAACATATCTACTCAGACATTGATGTAACTGAAAATGGAACATTGGTTGTTGTAGTTTCCACATCATTTCCCGATTGGCCACCAACTAATTCCCCCGGTGTTTATAAATCTACAAATGATGGTGGAAGCTGGACAAATATTACACCTGGCACGTTCCCAAGCGAGCATTTTAGAAGTGTAGTTGAAGCAGTAAATAACAACACTGCTTATGTATTAACAAATACTGGCAATTTTATTGATGACAAGTATGATGATGTTAGGTTTCACAAAATCAATATTGTTACCGGAACTTCGGTAGATAGATCTGCGAATCTGCCTAATTTTAGCCAGGATTTTGAAGATTACATTAACACACAGGAAAACTATAACATGGTAGTTGCTGCAAAACCAGATAATGAGGACTTTGTAATTATCGGCGGTACAAGTTTATTTAGGTCAACAAACGGTTTCAGCACTAAACCATTTAGTACAAAACTTGATTGGATTGGTGGTTATCACCCTCAATCATTTTACTATCCGGGCTTTCATCCCGACGTTCATTCATTTGCCTTTGATCCAAATAATCCTAATGCAATGTGGTGGGGACATGACGGTGGATTAAGTTATACCGATGACATTACTACTACAAGCTATTCTACTTACTTTCCTTGGGTTGATAAAAATAACGGATACAATGTAACTCAGTTTTACATGGTTGCTATTCCAAATGAGGCTGATGATAATAGAATTTTGGGCGGTACTCAAGATAATGGAACTCCATTTTTTACTTTTAATGGAAGTACAATTTCAGAATCAGAAGATTTAAGCAGCGCTGATGGAAGCTATGGCTATTGGGGAGATAACTTTTGCTACGTTTCTGTTCAAAATGGAATAGTATTAAGATTAAATTATGATGGTTCAGGTAATCCTTCAAGAAGTAACGGCTGGACTAATATTACCCCGCAGAATGCATCGAATCAATTATTTATAAATCCTTATGTTGTCGATCCTAACAACGAAGATATTATGCTGTATCCTGCTGGCAATTCTTTGTGGAGAAACAATCAGCTTAATTCATTACCAATCAATACTTCTTTTGATCAAGGAATTTCAACCGGATGGTCACAATTGAGTAATGCTTCGGCTCCTTCCGGTTATATTATATCTGCACTAACAATAACAGAAAGTAATCCTCAGCATCGCCTTTATTATTCAGCTGTTGATTTTTCACAATCACCGGCAGCACCTAAATTATATAGTTTGGATAATGCTCATACTTCTACCAGTAGTCCAACCGATATTTCTATTAATGGAGTAACCGGTACCAGCTATATACATAATATTGCTGTTAATCCGGATAATGGAAATGAGATTATAGTAATTATTTCAAACTACAATATAGTTGGTATTTATCACTCATTAAATGGTGGTAATACATTTACTGCTGTAGAAGGAAATTTAACTGGAGACAATGATAATCCCGGTCCATCAA
>CAYXXW010000097.1:0-9460 GCA_964469115.1 uncultured Melioribacteraceae bacterium | reverse complement strand
TACACGTTCAATATCACTAACACTCCCAGCATTAAAAGTTCCATGAAAGAGATTTTCCAATTCGGTAGGATAATTTCTTGTTGATGTCCAATAAAAATTTCCATTAAAATCCATATCAGCAACTGCATCTAAATGAGGTATTGTTGTTTGATTTGTTCCTATTAACTCTCCTACAAAATTAAAAGTTGAATCATTGCTTTTAGTCGCATAATAAAGTTTTGTATTTATACCATCATTTAAATTATTAAAGAAAAGATAGTTGCCATTAGGCGAAACAAATGGCTCCATAGCATCAAACGATAAACCGTTAATGTATACATCTATTTCTGAACCAAATGAAGGGTATGATAGTGATTTAGAAATATCACTATCATGTGATGAGCAAGAAATTATTATTAATGATATAAATAGGGTTTTAATAAAAGCTTTTGTTTTCATTTATTACTCTTTCAATTACTGCCAACATCTCAATACGTCTATACAATTAAATCTCAGTTAAAACATATTGCTTATATATGAGTATATGTTAACCAATTTCTATTTCTAAATATACAAATATTTCGAATTCTAAAACTTCAAGAATCGAATTACATTTTTTGTAATAATATTAAAAAAAGACCATTATTAACAATTTGAGATATTAAATAAGGGTGAATTGAATTTTTTATGTAAAGAGAGCAAAGCTCCTTTCATTACAATTAAATAATCTTTGAGACTTTCATTTGGTAGGAAGCTCTCATCCTTTGCTGAAAATAGCTTTGATATTTAATTGGCCTTGTTGGTCGATCTGGGACAAGTCAACGTCAATTAAAGGTGATAGGGGTTAGCTTATGAGTAGATCATATTCGAATATTATTTCCCTTATATCCAACTAATTCCTAATCCCTAATAAGCTCCAGAATCTTCTGGTATTGTTCATAATCATTTTCATTAGAAAATCTAAATTCCGACCCGATCTAATAAATAAATTCTTAACGATAATTCAATTAAAGTTCTAAAAAAATATTACAATAGTGTCGTGTTGAAGACTATGACCTATCTGAAAAGATTTGTAACTTCAAAGAGTTACTCCATCTATTGTTTAGTTAAAATAAAATCACAATAAAATTTGGTAGGGAATGTCAAAATTAAATTGGTATAAAGTAGCAAGTACAAATGATTTGGAAGAAGGAAGAGTTAAAACTGTCACCGCAGGTAATAAAACAATTGCATTATCTCATTTCAAGGGGAAGTATTGTGCAATAGATAATCATTGTCCGCATCAAGGTGGACCGTTGGGGGAAGGTTCGATTGAGGAAGGTTGGCTGAGATGCCCTTGGCACGGTTATGAATATCATCCTTGTTCAGGGAAACCTCCCAAAGGACTTGATGATAAGGTTCCCACTTATAACATTGAGGTTCGTGAGAATGAAATATTTGTGGGAATTGAAGAAATAGAATCACATTCTAAGACAGTTTCTGATATAATGGTTGAAACAATGATCAATTGGGGTGTAGACTCGGTTTTTGGGATGGTGGGCCATTCAAATCTTGGTCTCGCCGATGCGATAAGACGACAAGTTGAAAATGGAAAACTCAAATTTTTCGGTATACGTCATGAAGGAGCTGCCTCTTTTGCCGCTTCTGGTTATGCAAAACTTACTGGGAAACCTGCAGCATGTTTTTCAATTGCAGGTCCAGGAGCTACAAACTTGCTTACTGGTCTTTGGGATGCCAAGGTAGATAGAGTCCCAATATTAGCTTTAACAGGTCAGGTTGATACACAAGTCTTAGGACCAGGTGCATTTCAAGAAGTTGATTTGTATTCTGCCTTCAGCTCAGTTGCAGAATGGAGTCAGACAGTATTGCCATCTAGTAAACATGCAGAATTAATGACTCTAGCCCTAAAAAACGCGATCTTAAAAAGAGATGTCGCACATTTAATATTTCCAAACGAAGTTCAAGAGATTAAAGTTTCCGAAGAAATAAAAGCCTCAGCTCCAGAAGGAAGATTAACAGATTTAAAAATATCGCCTCCGGAAGAATCAATTACAAATGCAATAGAAAAAATTAAATCATCCAAGCGTCCGTGCATTATTGTTGGTAACGGAGCAAAATTTAGTATGGATTCCATTATTAAGTTTGCGGAAAATATTGAAGCTTCTGTTATCACAACGTTTAAAGGAAAAGGATTGATTCCGGATGATCACCCTCTGGCCTGTGGTGTTTTAGGCAGAAGTGGAACCCCTATTGCAAGCTACTTTATGAATTTTTCTGATTTAATCATTGTATTAGGGGCCTCCTTTTCTAATCATACTGGAATAGCAACTTTCCGTCCGATAATACAAATTGATTTCGATCAAATGGCTCTTGGTAAATTTCATAAAGTAGATATTCCAGTCTGGGGAGAAATTGGTGTAACTTTAGAAAGGTTAAACCAGGAGTTTTCTGATCATTCTGGAAATCCATCTATCAGAGATAATATTGCCAAAAGATGGAAAATATGGAAAGAAGAAAAAAACAAAAGATCAAATGATGACAGGGGAAAAGGCATTAATTCAGCATTCATTTTTAATCTGATGAGTAAAGTGGTTCCGAATGACGCTGTAATAACTGTAGATGTTGGAAACAACGCGTATTCATTTGGCAGATATTTTGAATGTAAGAATCAATCAGTTCTGATGTCAGGTTATCTGGGTTCAATAGGTTTTGGTTTTCCGGCAGCAATGGGGGCATTTGCAGCCGCGCCTAAACGCAAAATTGTTACTATAACTGGTGATGGTGGATTTGCACAATATATGGCTGAACTAACAACAGCGGTAAAATATAATATGAACATTACTCACATTTTATTAAATAATAACGAACTTGGGAAAATAAGTAAAGAACAAAAAGCAGATAAGTTTAATGTTTGGGAAACTGATTTAGTAAACCCTAATTTTTCAGAATACGCAACAAACTGCGGAGCACTTGGCATTAGGGTAATGAAAAAAGAGAAATTAGAAACAGGTTTACAAAAAGCTCTTGAACATTATGGCCCTGCTATAGTTGAAATTATGACAGACTCAGAATTAATTTGATTTATAATTAGATCTGGAGCAAGTCAACGTCAATTAAAGGTGATAGGGGTTAGCTTATGCTCATCGGATAATCCGCCCCTTACCAGCCCAGAATCTTCCTGCATGGACTTAAAACTCTCCTACGGAATGATCAAAATCCACTCTCTCTAAGCTGGCGCAGCGACACAGGTGAATAATTTTCAGATCCGTCGAATATGGTTCGAACACAAGGATTCATGCTCAAAGGCTGTAAAAATATTTTAAATTTGGGATCAAGGGTTTTTCATTTTTATATAGAAAAGAGACTCAACCTTCCGATCTAATAAACAAAATTTCAAACCCAGAATGAAAGGTCAGAAAAATATTTTATTTATTTCTAAATCCGTCTAAAAATAAAGTGATCGTCTTTAGCGGCTACTCATTTAATTAACGATTTGTAAATATGTGTAGGCTGGGATCTTCCAACCTTAAAACTGTTAGACCGCTAGTATTATTGATTATATATTTCATAGTCAGATTACTTCCAAGTCCCAGCTTCAATATATTTGTCGTTAGGCAAAGTTATTATTTTACTTTTCAATACATTATCTAAATCATAAATTAGCTTTGAATTTACAAGTTTGAGTTTTAAATACTTTTTCTTTGTTTTTTTAAAGTTAGCATTCGATTTTTCGAGTCAATTTCATACAATTGAATATCCTTGATTCTATTGATGCAATAAGAAAACATCTGAGCTTAGTTATGCATAAGGATACTCATGTAATTAAAAATAGTAAGTATATAATAATGTCCCTCCCAGAACCGTTCCTGCGGATCTATTCTTTGCAAAGAGGGGAATATAAAATGCTTTTAACCCAGCAATACTTTTAACAACACCTTCCTTTTTAAATGCAATTCCGATTTGCAAGCTGAGTAAAGGGCCCATAGCAAAAAATGATTTGCTAGGGTTACTAAGAGTAGAATTATAATCGGGTCCATAGTGAAAGCTAATCCCAATTCCAGAACCTGTAACAAGGTCGATTTTTTCGTTTATTAATTTATTGTATTCAAGTGTAATCTCGGGCTCAAACTGCAGCATTTTAATTGCCAAGCCAAATAGGATAGGACGCATTAACGGGATACTAAAAGTTAAGGAATAAGTTTCATTAAGCCTATGTTTAGTGATAAACATAATATCTGCAATTGGTCCTCCTTTTACTCCTGCAGGACTAGCAACACACATTCGATAATTATCATACCTCCCACCTGCCATGAATAGAACACCATGTGAATTTTTGCTCTTATCGGAATTTTGTCCGTAAATGCCTTGAATTAAACTTATAAGAATACTAAGGACCAGCATTGTTTTTTTTATAATTTTGTCTCAATTTTTCTTAACTGTTATAATTCTTATCTCAAAATTTCAGTAATCGTGTCTTGTATTAAAATGTTGAAAGTAGTGTTAAAAATTTTACATGGAAACATAACTTAGCTTTGAAATTTTGTTAAAAAGTTAGAGGTAGGGAGAAAATTTCAATTCAAAATAAGCTATCTCAATTAAGTATTGATTAATAAAATGTAAAATCATGCTTTACAATTAGAATTATGCTTTTCTTGAGAGAAGCATATTGAATTCTATCTCTCTGCTCCCACTGACCTCCCATTTTGTACTAATTTATTTTAGCAATATCATTTTTTTTGTTTCTACAAATCCTCCAGCCTGTATCTTATATAAGTAAAGACCGCTTGAAAGATTATTTCCATCAAACTCAACAGAATAACTTCCAACAGATTTTTCCTCATTTACTAACACGCCAACTTCATTTCCTAAAACATCATAAATCTTTAATGACACAGGAGATTGATTTGGAATTGAATAACTAATTTTTGTACTCGGATTAAATGGATTCGGATAATTTTGAAAAAGTTGATAAGATTCAATCACTCCTTTATCATCCCGATTTTCAATGTCGGTTGTTGGCCCAATATATAAAGTGACATCCGCCACAGTTATAGTATGCGCATAATCCTGAACGGCAATACGAACATCCATTTGCTTCACCGAATCTATAGCCAAGCCCGGTTTTCCTCTGGTTGTATAAATTCCGTCATTTGATATTTCATCTCCAAGTTCGCCATTATCATTGGGACTATAATTAAAATATGCTGGAATTTGCACAGATTGATTATTCAAGTATCCATCTACTACCTGGTCGACTGAAATTTTTTGTATGTCTTCTAATCCACCACTATCAAAGACATATGTTTTTGCAAGAACTATTGCATCGGGATCATTATCCGGCATGTTAGGTGGGTCAAAAATAATATTTTCAATTACAGGGGCATCTTCTATTACTGGAGGATTATTTATGTATCCGACCATCAAATGTTGAATACCGTTGTCGTCGTAGAAAAAATTAATAATATTACCAGCTTCATTCATACAGACATAATAAGTTGCTGAGAGGAAAATTGGATTCCAACCAGGCATTAAATCTAGATTTTTAGAACCATCTGAATAGAGTATCCTTCCACCATGAGCACCAGCATCGTAATAAAATATTGATTCACCCAAGGAATCAATTGCTAAACCGCCAAAATCAAAATCTTGACGTTCAAGAGGAAGGAAATCAGATCCGTCAAAATTAACGGAAGTCCATTTATATATTGGATGCCCATCATTAAATACAATTTTATTGCCGTTGCCACTTATTCTAACACTCCGACGCGTAGCAGATTCTACCATTGCAGTGAGTTTAGTATAGTTTCCGTCGTAACTGAAAACCTGATAATCGGCTAACCATCCGCCATCATAATATCCACTTAATATGAAAACCATTTTGGTCCCATCCGCCGAGACATCAAAATCTCTAATATGATCTCCAAGTCCAATTGCAACCGGTACATCTGTATCATCAATAATAAGCTGTGGACTACCGCCGGTATGGTGCAATTTCCAAATATCATCTCTATCTTCATTAAAGAAAACGTACTCTCCATTGTCTGTGCACCTTACTATATAACATCCGTTGATCTCGTCATAATCAGTAGCATCAATAAGTATACTCGCACTTCCAGCTTCTACTTTGCAGATATAGCGCCAGGAATGAGCTCCTGGATAATTACTAAAAAATGCTTTACTGCCATCGTAGTTAATCGTCATATAATTTACACCATCTACATTCGCTGGCCATGGAATATTTGTTAGCTCTGTCCCATCGGTTTTGATTGTATAAATGCCATAAACATCAGTGTCAATATTTTTTCCATAAAAGAAAATTGTTGATCCATCACCGCTGAGGCATGATTTTGAGATTTTTATTCTGTCTGTCTCTGAATCAAGTATATTGTCAAAAACAGCATAATAATTAAATTTAACACTATCCTGTCCAGCAACTGAATTAAAAAACAAAACTAAAAATAAAAAGGAAAAGTTTAACGAATTGATAATTGCTCTCATAACGTCTCCAATAATTGATTGTAAAGAGATAACTCTAGTTAAGAATTACATTTCATTTTGATATATATAATAACTGCCAAAAGCTCGAATCTATATATAAATATTATTGATAGACGACTTGTAGGATACTACGAAGATGGTGATAAGATTTTTAATTAATAAGCGATTAGAATGATGATTTTGTTTGTGGAAATTTAATGTCAAAAATCTATATGAAATCATATAAGAATACAATTTTTTGAAAATATTATAATTGAATTTATTAAATCTTTTCCATTAATCTAAGATAAAATTCGTCGCTACTTAAAAATAAAAGAACAAACACATTTATAATAACATCATTAGTGATTTATAAAATCACTGATAAAAATTAAAACAAAAACAATATTTTCATAAGGATGCTCTTCCCCAGCTTCAAAGAGACAAGCAACTTTATCAGATTCTGTTATTGCCAAATCAGAATAAGTACTAGGGCCAGCATCTGACGAGCACCTATGTAAACCAAAATTGATTATATTAGCTATAAATATTTTCTTTGGATTAGAAATGTTTACATGTAATGACTTTATACATTGATGGGGATGCACTTCCAAACTTGTTAAAACCAATTTTGTTTCGTGCAATAAACAGAGAATCACTTTCAACAATTGTTGTATCGAATAAACGAATATATATTGGTAATTCTGAATACATTTCATATGCTATTACAGATTTAGGACCAGACGAAGCTGATAACCGTATTGTTGAAATGGTTACAGAAGGTGATTTGGTAATTACATCTGATATTCCACTGGCAGATCGCGTGATTACTAAAAAAGCTTTTGTTATTGACCATTCTGGTAAATTACTTGATGAAGATAATGTAAAACAAGCTTTAGCAATTCGTGATTTAATGCAATCCATACGTGATACTGGTGAAGTTACAAAAGGCCAAGCACCATTTAGTAAAAAGCATGTACAAAAATTTGCCAATCAATTAAATCAATTCTTGAATAGACAAAAGAGAAGTAAGTAGCTATTGCTTCCTACTCAAAACTTCAAAAGTTGCTCATATTCAACTCCAAACAAACCAGTACTGATTCATCTAAAATATCCGGCATAAGAAATATGATAATCATCATATTCAAGGAGTTAATTTATCTATATTGTTTAAGTATTGACTTACAACTTATTTATTCTTACTTTATTTTTATAAATTAAAATCCACTTTGAGAGAAACGTTTCGACTTTCGGTCTTTAACATTCTCTACCACAAATATTGTGCTTCTCCCAGGTTCATTCTAACTTATAAGACAGAGTCAATTATCAGCATATGAATAATTGATGATAAATCATCATTATTGTATTTAAAGTCTTAAACAGAAAAGATAAGTTTTTTACTTCATTCTTTTTTGGTGAGTAGATATTTAAAGGGGAAGATAAGTTTCCTACACCAGCTATTCTCAAGAAAATTAACTTCTCCTGAAAAATAATAAATAATATTTAAGAGGTGGAAGAAATGAAATCCATAGTAATTTCAATTGTAATACTTTCAATGTCATTGCTTTTGATAAGTTGCGAGAATAAAAGTCAACTAACTCAGAGATCATCAGATATTGATAAGAAGGAGTTGAGCAAAAAACCAGCAGAAGTAGAAGGCGAATTGATAACCTTTGTGGGTGATTTAGCAGGTATTGATGAAGTTTTAGGCTGTTGCCCGAATGCAGGTCCATTCCCAGTTTATACAATGACCTTATCCGGTGTATCCAATAAATTTGGGATATTAGCCGGAGAACATAATGGCAACATATTTATGAATGATTATGGTCCCAAGAAATCCGGAAATTATATAGTACAATTTTGGTGGGAAGAATATGGTTATAGATATTTTACTGAAATAATAGGCGGCACTAAAACATTAGACAAAATAACAAAGATTGTTACAGTAAAGTTTGAAAACGAGGCCATGACGATCAGAAAAGATGGTGATTTAATAAGAACAGTTGATGTTAGTTTTGACCTTGCAAGAAAGCCATAAATTAATTTTGACTATCTCAAAAGCGGGAGGGATTTGTTTAGTATTATATGTGCTTCAAGATATGTAATTCACATAGAATTAGTAATTACTAATGGATACTTCCACCTTGCACAATCAAGAGAGATATAATAGCAGTCATAGTGTCTGATAAGAATAGTTGTTCTTGCTAGCAGCAGTTTGGAGCTGTTAGATTTTAAATAATCTATTTAGAAAAATTAAAGGAGATGGAAAAATGGAAAAGAATACTTTTCTGGCAATTATTTTAATTATTACTTGCTTAATAACTCTGCCAAAAACTCAAATTCTGGCTCAAGAAAAAAATAACATCTACACAGAACTTTCTGAATTTATGGAAAAGTTTGAAAAAAAATGCCCTGATATTGCAACGGGCTTTTCTAATTTACACAATTCCGTAATGAACTCTGGAGGACAATTAAGCATCAAAGAGAAGGAATTCATCGCACTAGGTATTGCAGTTTCAACGAGATGCGAATATTGTATTTACTATCATACAATAGGTGCCATGAAAACTGGTGCAACAGAAGAAGAAATATTAGAAGCTGCTTCTGTAGCAATTTACATGAGTGGTGGACCAGGATATACATATATCAAACATGTTATGGATGCAATTGAGGTTTATTCAGATATGAAAGAAAAAAATAACACTGAGAAACTAGAATGATAATTTTAAATTTTATGTGTTAAGTTAATTATTACCAAGATAAGATAGATTGGGGTGTTCATAGTTGATTACTTTGTAGCCGATATTGATAAAATTAGGAATCCGGTTGATGATTTCTTTGAATAAAGACTTACTGTTCTTAAAATTAATATATAAACAATTGTTCTTATTCCACCAATTTGGGAGTATAAGGACAATGAGTATACACTAACGTTATGTCTCATTAAGGATAACATCATGAAAACAATCTTATTAACTTTTTTATGGATTATATCCATTACATT
>CAYXXW010000096.1:0-9471 GCA_964469115.1 uncultured Melioribacteraceae bacterium | reverse complement strand
TTTCGTTGCTGCAGTGACGGAGTATTAAAAAGAGAAGAAAGTTCCATTTTAATGTTCTGGGACAAAAAACTTGTTACCAGCATTAGATCTCCTGGCTTAAAGTTTCTATTGATTCCTCCGGCTGCATTGGTTACAAGAAGTTTTCGGACATTTAATTTAGCTGCAATAAAAGCCGGTAAAATACATTTATCAATTGTGTATCCTTCATAAATATGAATTCTACCTTGGAATATGATTGTCTTTTTGCCTTCAATTTTTGCAAAGTGCAGAAATCCTTTGTGACCTTCAACTGTTGAGGATGGATAATCCGGAATATTATTAGTTGGAATTGATTTGACGATTTCGATATTATCAGCAAAATCACCTAAACCGCTTCCAAGTATCAGTGATAATTCAGGTTTGAAAGGAATTTCTTCCTTTATAAATTTGAGCAATTTGTCATATTTAAGATCAAGATTTATCATAGAGTTAAAATTAAAATAATATTCCAGCTAGTGTTGCAGTCATTAAAGTTGCTAACGTGCCGCCAAGTACTGCTTTTAAACCTAACTCAGCTAAATTCTTTCTCTGATTTGGAGCGATTGGACTGATACCACCTATCTGAATAGCTATCGAACTAAAGTTAGCGAAACCGCACAATGCATATGTTGCCATGAGTATAGCTTTTTCATTTACTAATTCTTTTAGCTGAATTAAATTACTCATATCTGAATAAGCTACAAATTCATTTAGAATGACTTTAGTTCCAATGAGACTTCCGAAATTTAAGGCACTATCTGCGGGTACCCCAATGGCCAAAGCTAAATATTGTAAAATAAAGCCAAGTATTAATTGAAGATTTAAAGGTTTTCCATATTCAGCTGTCAAAAATGAGTTAACTCCAATTATATCTCCAAATCCTTGTAATAAATAATTTACCAAAGCAATTAATGCAATAAAAGCAATCAGCATACCTCCTACATTTAAAGCAAGCTGCACACCTTCCGAAGCTCCAATAGCCGCAGCTTCAATTGGATTGGATGCCGTCTTTTCAACCATAATCTTTACAGTCCCTTTAGTCTCTGGTTCTTTTGTTTCAGGAAAAATAATTTTAGAGATAACCAATGCTGCCGGAGCTGCCATTACACTTGCTCCCAAAAGGTGAGTGGCAAATAATAGTTGACCCTCTTCTAAACTTACACCCATTGATTGAGCAAATGAATAACCTAACATTTGAATGTAGGCAGCCATAACACTTCCGGCAATTGTTGCCATTCCTCCTGTCATTATTGTAAGGAGTTCGCTTTTAGTCAATCCTTCCAAGAAAGGTTTTACCATTAATGGTGCTTCTGTTTGACCAACGAAAATATTCGCTGAGACAGAAAGTGATTCCGCACCGCTTGTTCCCATAGTTTTGTACATAATCCAAGCCATGCCTTGCACAATTTTTTGCATAATTCCAAGATGGTAAAGAACAGCCATTAAGCTTGCAAAAAATATAATTACCGGCAAAACTTGAAACGCGAAAAACATTCCCATACTGCCTTCGGTTCCTGGAGACAACCCCAAATTTCCGAATATAAATGTCGATCCCTCACTGGTAAAATTTAGGATAAGAACAAACACACCGCTAACAAATTTAAATCCTTCTTTAATCCATCCAAGAGGAGCAAAATAAGAGCCTAGTACATCACCTTTAATTATAAAAATTGCAATAATAAATTGAAGAGAAAGACCAATTCCTACAAGCTTCCAGTTAACATTTTTTTTATTGTTTGAAAATAGGAACGCAATTAATACAATTACAAATATTCCAATTACACCACGAAAAATAGAAAGTATATCCATAAATTATTCCTCTTCCGGGATGTAATGACACTTACGGCATCTCGCTTCATAACTATCAGAAGCTCCAACTATTACCCGGTCTTGAGAACTTATAGTCCTTTGAGTTTTATCAGCCGGATTACCACACTTAACGCAAATTGCAAGAGTTTTAGTAATATACTCAGCTATTGCAAGTAGTTGTGGAATTGGCTCAAAAGGTATTCCACGGTAGTCTTGATCTAGTCCGGCAACTATAACCCTTTTACCTTGATTTGCAAGAAAATTGCAAACATCTACAAGTTTTTCATCAAAAAACTGAGCTTCGTCTATGCCAACAACTTGCGCATGTTTTGCTTGGTTCAAAATTTCTTCGGCGCTATCAACCATTACTGACGGCAGCGACTGATCACTGTGGGATACTATTTGTTCAGATGAGTATCTTGTATCAATTTTGGGTTTGAAAATTGTAACATTCAATTTGGCAATTTTTGCACGTCTTAATCTTCTTATCAGTTCTTCAGTTTTTCCACTGAACATACAACCGGCAATTACTTCAATCCAGCCTGTATTAACTGGCATTGAATGAGGGGTAAATTCCATCATTTATCTAAATAATCCTTATTAAATGAAAGGGGAAGAAGATCTTCCATTTTCAGTATTCTGATTTCATTTTCACCATTACTAAGAACAACATCCAAATCCTTACCGCAGATTTCCATCATTACTTGTCGGCAAGCACCACAAGGAGTAATAAAATCTTCTGCATCGCTGGCAATAACAATGGTTTTAAATTTTCTTTCACCTTCTGTTATAGCTTTGAATATTGCAGTTCTTTCGGCACAATTTGTTAACCCGTAAGAGGAATTCTCAACATTTACACCTGAATATAAATTTCCTTCGTCTGAGACTAAAACGGCTCCCACACGAAATTTTGAATAGGGTGAGTAAGAATTTGATTTAACTTTGTTGGCTATCTGGAGCAGTTCTGCATAGTTCATAAGTAATTCTTATTTTTTCTTAAAAAATAGTCTTTTGAATAATTAAATCAAAGGAGAATTGAAAAAGAGATCTTATAAAATTAAATGAAAACAAACTACATTTAGGTTGACCATCTGTTTCTCATTGAGAAGCTTTTAATGAAAATTATTATTAGCAATATCTCATAAATGATTTGATGAACAACAATTTCAATGAAACTAAATTTATAAGAAAACTTTCTCATAAGTAATTTTAATATGAACACATCACCAATTAACTTTGTTACAAAAAGAAAAACGAAATTAAAATCGGCATAGATAAATAAAGGCGATAAAATCATAAAAATATTGAGAAGATGCCAAACTCCAAGGGTAATCTTAATCGCATTGGAATAATATCCTGAGGTGGAAGTATGACGTGATTTTTGACTGATAAATTCTGAAAAAGTTTTATTTGCTTTAGTAAAAACAAATGCATCTTCATTAGAGATTGTGCCTATTCTTAAATTATTCTTTACTGCCTCTCTTAACAATAAATCATCGTCTCCACTGGTTGTGTCTGTTGTATTTTTATAACCACTTATTTTATTAAAAGATAATTTACTAAACCCAAAACTTCTCGCTGCAGCGGAGTAGGGAAGTCCGATATTAGCCAACGAAAAAGTAAGAATATGAACCCAAAGATTATCAAAGCATGCAATTTTGTTAGTAAAACTGTTTTCTTGTATTATTGGTGAAACTCCAAACAAAAAATCAAAATTTTCGTTAAACCTATTTGAATAAGATTTTATTAAATTTTTGTTTGCTATGCAGTCAGCGTCAGTTATTAAGATATAATCGAATTCTGATTTATCAATTCCGATTTGCAAAGCACCGCGCTTGCCTTCATAAATTTTATTTTCTGCTTTAATCACTTTGATATTATTGTGATCTGTTGAAAAGCTTTTTGCAATCGCGAAAGTTGAATCTTTTGAATTATCGTCTACAATGATAATCTCAAAATTGTCTAAACTATATTTTTGCTTTTGAAGAGAAGTGATTACATTCGAAATGTTGTTCGCTTCATTTTTTGCAGCAATAACAACACTGATCTTTAATTCATTGTTAAAAAATCTGCTGTTAGATGTTTTTTTTAATTGGTAAAATATGGATATATAAATTATGAATACAATGATTGCTGCAACAATCATAATTAAAAATCCTCTTCAAGCAGCCATTCTTCGGCTAGATTTTCTGTTATATCGGCAATAAACCGCGAGGGCTTAGAAAGTGTCATCCCGTTATGTCTATCAAAAATATTCATTGGATAAGAGATGTAAAGATTCTGTTTTGCACGAGTAGCAGCTACATACATCAAACGTCTCTCTTCTTCCAAGCTTTCAATTTTATCGTATGACATGCTTGAAGGAAAGAAACCTTCGACGGCATGAATAATAAAGACAGTGTGCCACTCCAAACCCTTTGCAGAGTGAATTGTGGAGAGAGTGACAAACTCATCTTCCTTCTGTTCTTCACTAATATCCGAAACGCTGTCTCTTGGTGGTTCCAAAGCCATATCGGTAAGTAATGTGCTTAAGGATTTATAATTCTCAGTAATGTTGATTAAAATATCTAAATCCTTTTTACGCTTATTATGATCATCATATTTTGACTTGAATAAAGGCTGATAATAATCTAGTGCAATTTCTGCCAATTCTGCAGGTAATTGTCTGCTGTTGTGAAGTCTGTGCAAGCATAAAAATAAATTGAAGATATTTTCTTTTATACTTTTTCCGATTACTTTTTCTGGATGTGACTTAATCTGCCATTCATTTGAGCTGATTTTTGCAAGAATATCTTGAGCTTTTTTTGGGCCAATTCCTTCGTGAAGTAATAAAATTCTATACCAGCTTACTACATCTTTAGGATTTTCGGCAATGCGCAAAAATGCAAGAACATCTTTAACGTGAGCTGTTTCAATAAATTTCATTCCGCCAAATTTTTGATAAGGTATATTTGCTTTGTTAAGTTCAATCTCCAGATCAAAGGAACTAAAAGATGATCTGAACAAAACCGCAATATCATTAAGCGGGACGTTCTCTTCCCTTAATTCTAAAATTCTATTCACAATAAAACGTGACTGCATATTTTCGGTACTTGCCGAAATGATTGCAGGCAGTTCACCACCAATCTTTCTAGTGAATAGTTCCTTAGGGTATTTCTCGATTGCCGTATCGATAATATGATTACCAAAATCTAAAACTTCTTGAGTGCTCCTATAATTTTCTTCCAGCATAATTATTTTTACATTAGGAAAGAGCTTAGGAAAATTCATTATATTTTTAAAATTAGCACCTCTGAAAGAATAAATAGATTGTGAGTCATCACCAACAACCATTATGTTATTGTTATGCTTGGCTAACCCAATAACTATATCAGCTTGAAGTTTATTTGTATCTTGGTATTCATCAACCATTACATATTGAATTGATCTGGTAAGCGACTGTGATTTAGATTTATCGTTTAAAAAATCTCTCAGATAAATAAGCAGATCATCATAATCAAGCAGCTGACTTCTCTTTTTATAAGAGCTATAAATTTTGCCAATCTCAATTATTTTTTCGATGTGTTCAGAAAAATGCAGATATTCTTCAGCAACAATATCTTCAACACTTTTACCGGTGTTCACACTTAAACTTAGAATTTTATTTATTGTCTGTTTATTCGGGAATCTCTTTTTAAGCTTTACAAGATTAAGTTGAGCTCTTATTAAATTTATAACATCTTCACTATCACCTTGATCAAGAATAGTAAATCCAGATTCTAAGCCAACTAATTTTGCATATTTACGTAAAGTTAAATTGGCAAAGGAATGAAATGTACCGCCGTTTATTTTGGAACATCTGTTATCTAACAATATTGCTGCTCTGTTCATCATCTCGCGTGAAGCTTTTCTGGTAAACGTTAAAAGCAGAATGGACTTTGGGTCAATTCCCATTTCAACTAATCTTGCAACACGATAAACAAGGGTTCTAGTTTTACCTGTGCCCGCGCCTGCAATAACTAAGTAAGCTCCTTCAGTTGACGTTACTGCCTCATATTGCGAAGGGTTCAGTTCATTTTTGTAATCAATCTCAAATCTGGATTCATCAAAAATTGGTTTTTGAGGAGCGGTCTTATTAATTTTTGTTAGGCGATACTTTTTAGCCATTACCTTCGGAGAGCTTTCGGTTTGTTTAATATTTCTTGAATAAGAATATAATTTTTCAAATTACTCTGATCAGCAAATAATTTTTGAATTTTGGTCGGTTCAGATTTAGTTTGAATTGTTTTTGCTACTTTCTTGACTGACCTAAAATTATTCTTGTCGTCGGTAGCTTTTGTCGATTTATAAACTTCTTTCTGTTTAGCTCTTGGAAGATTCTCTTTGGTATAATCTCTAAAATCATTTGCAGGATCCCAAGTTTCACCACTTCTTTCCAAATCTTCAGAGTAGGATTTAGGAGCCTCTTTATTAGGAGGCTCCGGTATTTCAATTTTTAGTCCAAGCATCTCTTCAAGTATTTCAGCAGATGTTTTTTTCTTCTTTTTTGGCATTGTGGTTTTAACATCACGCTGTGTTGGAATTTGCGTTGATTTATTCTTTTGCTGCTTTTTCTTCTTTTTATTCAATGAAGAAACAATTGAGGTAATAATAAAAACAGCAATAATTATTATTTGAAAGAGATCTTCCATAATTATTTCTTTTCACCCTTATCTTTATCGCTATCAGCAATACTTGTTCTCATATCAGTATCTGACTGAACATTTTTGAGATTATAATAATCCATAATTCCCATATTACCACTTCTAAATGCTTCTGCCATCGCTTGAGGAATTTCAGCTTCAGCTTCAACAACTTTTGCGCTCATCTCTTGTTCGAGTGCAACAGCTGCAGCTCTTCTCTCTTCGGCTTTAGCTCTTGCAACTTTAAGATCAGCTTCTGCTTGATCCGCTTGAAGTACAGCCCCAATATTTGTGCCCACATCAACATCAGCAATATCAATCGAGAGAATTTCAAATGCCGTTCCCGCATCCAATCCTTTTGATAATACTGATTTTGAAATTTTGTCCGGATTTTCTAATACCATTTTATAAGTATCGCTTGAACCAATAGTTGATACTATACCTTCCCCAACTCTTGCAAGCACAGTTGCTTCTCCTGCACCACCGACTAATCTTTCAATATTTGCTCTAACTGTAACTCTTGCAATTGCCTTAAGCTGAATGCCATCTTTAGCCACAGCTGAAACTAATGGAGTCTCAATTACCTTTGGTACAACCGACATTTTTACAGCTTCAAGAACATCTCTACCAGCAAGATCTATTGCAGCAGCTTTTTCAAAAGCTAAATCCAAGTTTGCTTTATTTGCAGAAATTAATGCATTAACAACTGTTGTAACATTACCACCGGCTAAATAATGGGCTTCTAAAAGTCCTGCTTCTAATTTTAGTCCGGCTTTAGTTGCAGATATTAAATTACGAACAATAATTGTTGGTGAAACTTTTCTAAGTCTCATTCCAACTAAATCTTTGAAAATTTTGAGTTTAACGCCTGAAAAATAAGCGGTGATAAATAATCCGATTGGAACAAAGTAGGTAAATAGTATTAGAAAGAATACTACACCAATAATTACAACAACAGAGAGACCTGACAAGGCTTCCATATTTACTCCTATTAATTCATTTTCTATTTTATTTCTTTCTCAATTTAATAAATATCATTCACTTAGCAAACAGAATGAAACTAATATTAGTTATTTTTGTTGAATATATTCAATAAAATGTCGATTATTTATAATAAAGTTGTTTGCCTTGATTAGACTGCATACAATCTATATATTTATTGTAAATAAATACAGTAATGTTATATAAAGTAGAAGGTTGGTATTATAATGGAAGGAAATTTTTCTGAAAGAGTTCAAGAAGTAATTAGGCTTAGTAGGGAAGAAGCTCTCAGACTAGGTCACGATTACATCGGAACAGAACATTTGTTATTAGGAATAATTCGTGAAAATCATGGAGTTGCTGTTAGAATTCTACTAAATCTTGGTGTTGATTTACCCTCACTAAAAAAAACTATCGAAGATACAGTTAGAATATCGGGTGGAACTTTAACAATTGGTAATATTCCGTTAACAAAACAAGCTGAAAAAGTATTAAAAATTACTCAAATTGAGTCAAAAATATATAAATCTGATGTTATTGGAACTGAGCACATTCTTTTATCTTTACTGCGTGATGAAGATAATGTAGCAACACAAATTCTAAATCAGTTTAATGTAACTTATGAAACTGCGAGAGCGGAACTAAATAATATACTCAGCGGTAAATCCGGTTCAACAGAGAGTGGTTCAAAAATGCCACCTCCGCAAGGGAAAAAAGCAGAAAGGACCAAAACTCCGGTTCTTGATAATTTTGGTCGCGATTTAACCAAAATGGCTGCAGAGGATAAATTAGATCCGGTTGTTGGCAGAGAAAAGGAAATTGAGCGTGTTGCCCAAGTTTTAAGTAGAAGAAAAAAGAATAATCCTGTGCTTATTGGTGAACCCGGAGTTGGGAAAACAGCAATAGCCGAAGGTTTAGCTTTAAGAATTTACCAAAGAAAAGTACCGAGAATTCTTCAAGAAAAGAGAGTTGTTACTTTAGATCTAGCCGGACTTGTTGCCGGTACAAAGTACCGCGGTCAATTTGAAGAACGAATGAAAGCATTGATGAATGAGCTTGAAAAAGCACTGGATGTAATTTTATTTATTGATGAACTCCATACAATTGTTGGTGCCGGTGGTGCTTCAGGATCTCTTGATGCATCAAATATGTTCAAGCCTGCTTTAGCTCGAGGTGATATTCAATGTATTGGTGCTACCACACTTGATGAATATAGAAAATTTGTTGAGACCGATGGTGCTCTCGATCGACGTTTTCAAAAAGTAATGGTTGAACCGCCTTCAGTAGAGCAAACAATTGAAATACTCGACTTCATTAAATTCAAGTATGAGGAACATCATCATGTAAAGTATAATGATGAAGCTATTCTAGCATCAGTTAAATTAAGTGCCAGATACATAACAGATCGTTACTTGCCTGATAAAGCCATTGATGTTTTAGACGAAGCGGGTTCAAGAGTTCACATGGGTAACTTTACAGTTTCTGAAGAAATATTGGAATTGGAAGAAAAAGTTGAAGCAATAAAACATCAAAAAATTGATGTTGTTAAGCAGCAGGATTATGAAGAAGCTGCAAGATTACGTGATCAAGAAAGACAGTTGCAGCTAGAATTGGAAACGGCGAAAACTGAATGGGAAGAAAAAACAAAAACTGAAGTGTACGATGTAACAGAAGAAGACATTGGTACTGTAGTTTCTATGATGACCGGAATTCCGGTCACTCGAGTTGTCCAAGCTGAATCTGAAAAAATTATGAAAATGGAATCTGTGGTCAAGAAGAAAATTGTTGGCCAGGATGAAGCCATTACCCGTTTAGCTAAGGCGATTAGAAGAACTAGAGCAGGATTAAAAAATCCAAATAAACCAATTGGTAGTTTTGTATTCTTAGGTCCGACCGGTGTTGGTAAGACACAATTAGCTAAAGAACTTGCCAAATATCTTTTCGATACTGAAGATGCTTTGATCAGGATTGACATGAGTGAGTATATGGAAAAATATGCTGT
>CAYXXW010000095.1:0-9471 GCA_964469115.1 uncultured Melioribacteraceae bacterium | reverse complement strand
TTTGCCCGCCGATAGACAAGGTAATACGACTTTTTCTGTTATTTCGAATCCCTTTTTGGGTGAGAAATCTCTAAGCTCAATAATTTTTTCTCCTAGTCAAAATATCAATTTTAATGTATCATTAAAGGTTTACGATATTCTTGGTCATGAAATTAAAACACTAGTTGATCAGTCTCAGAAGCCCGGAAATTACAAAGTTCAGTTTGATGGTTCAGAATTTGCAAGTGGAATATATTATTACGCACTTCAGTTTGCCGAAAATTTGCAAGTGAGAAAAATGCTTCTGCTGAAATAAGTCTGTTTAAGAAGAAAAAAAAGTTTATGCATAAAAATAAAATTGAAATAATTACTCTTGGCTGTTCCAAAAATATTGTTGATTCTGAAAGATTATCACGGCAATTAAAAGCAAATAATATTGAAGTAACATCCGGATCGGAAGAGATAGATAGCGTAATTATAAATACATGCGGATTTATTGATGCTGCTAAGGAAGAATCGATAAACACAATATTAGAAGCTGTTGAGCTGAAGAAGCAAGGAAAAATTAAAAAGGTCGTTGTAGCCGGTTGTCTATCAGAGAGATTTAAAGATGAGCTTCAAGCAGAAATTCCAGATGTGGATGTTTATTTTGGAACGGAAGATTATGAAGGAATTGTAAAGGAATTTGGCGGTGATCTTAAAAAAGAATTGCTTGGTGAGAGAGAACTGACCACCCCAAAACATTTTGCTTATTTAAAAATTTCAGAGGGTTGTGATAATCCTTGCTCTTTCTGCGCGATTCCTTTAATGCGAGGTAAGCATAAATCAACTCCAATTGAAGATTTAGTTAGAGAAGCAGAAAGCCTTGCTGAAAAAGGTGTTAAAGAACTTATAATTATTGGGCAAGACACAACTGATTATGGTAAAGACATTTACGGGAGACGAAATCTCGCGGAACTTCTGAACAAAATTTCTCAGATAAAAGGAATTGAATGGATTAAGTTACTTTACGCTTATCCATCCCATTTCCCAACAGATTTAATGGATGAGATAGCCAATAATCCTAAAATTTGTAAATATATTGATATTCCGCTACAGCATATTTCAGATAATGTACTAAAATCAATGAGAAGGGGGATTACAAAAAAAACTACGATTAATTTGTTGAATGAGCTTAAATCTAAAATTCCTAACTTAGCATTAAGAACCACATTTATTTTGGGTTACCCAAATGAAACCGAAAAGGACTTTGAAGAGTTAAAGGAATTAGTAAAAGAAATTAGATTCGATAAAGTAGGAGTATTTGATTATTCGGTTGAAGAAAATACACCCAGCTTTATACTAGGGGATAAAGTTTCCAAAGAATTGAAGGAACAGAGAAAATTTGAGTTGATGGAACTGCAGAAAGAAATTTCATATGAGAAGAATAATGAGTTGATAGGGAAAACAATAAAAGTAATTATTGATGATATTGAAGGAGAATATTTTATTGGTAGAACTGAAAAAGATGCGCCTGAAGTTGATGGAGAAGTTTTAATTAAAGCTGAAAATCATATGTTAAAAATAGGTGAATTTTATGATGTTGAAATTTTTGATTGTAATGATTATGATGTTTTTGGTAAATTAATTGATCAAGAGGAATTATTAAAATGAAAATAATAATTTTAATGCTCTTTTTATATAGTTCATTATTTGCTCAAGTGGAACACTCTCAAAAAAGTGCATTCGGTTCTTTTTTACCAAATTTCTTTATTGATTTAGCCGCTTATCAAAGCCAAGATTCAGGCAAATCTAAGATCGATGTTTTTATTAAAATTCCATATTCTAATGTTCAATTCTTAAGAAATAATGATGGCTACAAAGCAAAGTATTCTATAATTGTTTCATTTTATGATGATGACGATGAATTAAAAATTGAAAAATTATGGAATGAAACCGTTGAAACACAAAGTTTTAAGCAAACTCAATCCCGCACAAGTTTTAATATTAGCTATAAATCATTTGTTGTTGAGCCTGGTGAATATAGAATTGAATGCAAACTGGAAGATGCTGAATCAAGAAAATATTCTGAATTTGAACAAGAAATAAAAATAAGAGAATTTGGCGATACAATTGAAATTAGTGATTTGATAATTGTTTCTGAATTTATTGAAACGGAGGATGGCTTAAAGATTATTCCAAATATTTCAAACCAAGTTACTTCAAAAGATAGTGCTATCTCTTTCTTTTATGAAATTTATACCACTGAACCAAAAGTCATAAAAGTTTCATATTCAATTAAAGATTACGAAGATGAACTTTTAAATTCTTATGAAAAAGAAATAAAACTGATTGAAGGAAAAAATGAAATAAATGAAATTTTGAAGGATATTAAGTTTACTCTTGGTGATTACAAATTAGAAGTTAGACTATTTGATGATCAGAACGATTATATTAAAGGAATAGTTAAAAAAATCTCTTCAAAGATTTTCGGATTTCCTTCCTCAATTAAAGACCTTGATCTAGCAGTTAAACAAATGCTGTATATTGCATCGCCTTCAGATATTGAAAAAATTGAAGAAGCTGAAGGCTATCCTGAGAAACTTTCAAAATATTTAGATTATTGGAAACAACTGGATCCCTCACCAAATACAGTTGAGAATGAAACATTAAACGAATATTATCGTCGAGTTGAATATGCGAATGCAAATTTTGGCGGTTACTTTAAGGGATGGAGAAGTGACATGGGAATGGTCTACGTAACGCTGGGCGCTCCCGATCAAGTTACAAGAAGGCCATACGAAATGGATTCCAAACCTTATGAAGTTTGGGAATATTATGTACTTAACAGAAGTTTTGTTTTTATTGATCAAACAAATTTTGGTGATTATAGATTATATAACCCGGCTTACGGAGATTGGTTTAGATATCGTCCTTAAATTATGGTACTAACAGTAACTTTAAATCCGCTTTTAGAGAAGAGGTTTTTCTTCAGGGAAATTAGTCCCGGTACAAATAGAGCATCCAGATTAGAATTTGCTTCTGGCGGCAAAGGAATAAACATAAATCGCCAGCTAAATGTTTTAGGTATTAAAAACCATGGGCTCACTTTTTTAGGCGGCGCAAACGGAAAAAAAATGAGATCGATTTTAGAAGAAGAAAAAATAAGTTTCAGTGCCGTTTCAACTAAATATGATACAAGAGAAGCCTCACTAATATTTGATGAACAAAAAGAAAATCTAACAACTTACTTTGGTCCAAACTCTATTATTTCAGAATCAGAAATTGATGAATTTGTAAATAAATTAGAGAAGGCAATTATCAATTCGTCAATAGTTGTTTTTGCAGGAAGTCTTCCGAATTCAGAATCTTCGATTATTCTTGAAAAGGGTATTGAAATCTGCAATAAGTATGATAAAATTTCTATACTTGATACTTACGGAGATCATCTGAAAAGATGCATAAAATTGGGTCCAACAGTTCTTCATAATAACATTGATGAAATAAAGAAATCATTAAATGTTGAAGTAAATAATGATGCAGATATTATTAAAATATTGAATCATATTTATGAAAATGGAATTAAACTTGCTTTTTTGACTTCCGGTAAAGAAGATACTTTTGCTGCTAAATCTGATTTTCACTATAAAATAAGAAATCCCAAAATAGTTGAAAAAGATGCTACCGGAAGCGGAGATGCTTTTGTTGCCGGAATAATTTACGGTTTGGAAAAATCTTTAATATTTAATGATTTTGTTAAATTTGCTTCAGCACTTGGGGCACAAAATGCAGCAAGTTGGAAAACTTGTAAAGTAACTTTTGATGAAGCAAATATGCTGATCGATAAAATATCGATTAGAGAAATTGGCAAGAAAATAAAAATCATTGATGATTCTCCCACAATTTAAAAACATCACACTACTATTTCTCTTTTCCACTTCGCTTTTGCTACAAGCACAAAAGCAAATTGAATATAAGATTATCGGCAACAATAAAATTGAAGATCAAGTTTTCATAGACATCATCAATGAAAGTAGTAGAAGTTTTGATAATATTAAGGATAAAATTAGCAGTAATTTATCTGCCAGGGGATTTTTTGATTATGAAATCATCAGCTTTTCTGCCGATACTAATGCTGTTAAAGATTCGATCAATTTTACACTTAAGATCTTTGAAGGTGAGCAAGCAGTAATAAGAAATACTGTAATTGATTCTCTAAATAATTCTGACTCCCTGTATATTTTAGATTACTTTAACTTTTTAGAAGGTGAAATATTTATTCCGTCAATTCTCGAATCCAGAATAAATGAAGCCATAATTTATCTAGAGAATAATGGTTATCCTTTTGGTGGGTTTAAGGTAAAATCAATAGTTCTTGCTAGAGATAATGATAGTAACAGAGTTGCTGATATATTTCTTGAATTGCAAAAAGAGCAAATTAGAAAATTAGATAAAGTTGAAATTCTGGGTAACACTAAAACAACTGAGAATGTAATTATTAATGCTGCCAGACTGAGAGAGGGGGAATTGTTTTCTCAAAAAAGAATTAATGAAATTTCTACTCAACTTAACAGACTCCGATTTTTTGAACCAGTCGCTGCACCGATTTATTTAGTCAATTCCGATGGAGAAGGGATTCTTCAAATTAATGTTGTAGAAAAGAATACTAACTCATTCGACGGAATTATTGGTTATGTACCTGCAACTAAAAATGAAGACAAAGGATACTTGACAGGTTTCGTTAATATAAGTCTAAGAAATATTTTTGGCACCGGAAGAGCGTTAGCAATTAAGTGGAAACAAGAAAATTCACTGACACAAGAATTAGAGTTAAAATATTTAGAGCCTTGGATTCTCAATTATCCTTTCAACTTGAATTTAGATTTCTTCCAGAGAAAGCAAGACAGCAGTTATGTTAGAAGAACAATTGGGGGAGAGTTAGAATATTTGGCAACAGAAAATATTTCCGCCTCATTAATTCTTGAAACTGAGTCTGTTATTCCTTCCCTAAATAATTCTAATCAATCAGTGTTGAATTCAACATCTTTAAATTCAGGTCTCAAACTTAAGGTTGATTATCGAGATGATATTTATTCCCCACAAAGTGGAATTTATTTCCAATCACTTTATAAGTATAGATCTAAAAATATTGATGATGATAATTTGCCCGTTTCATTTACTTCGGGTGATCTAGAATATCATAATTATGAATTGGATTTTGGTTTATTCTATTCCTTTTTTCAAGGTCAAGTTGTAGCTTTAAGTGTGCATGCAAAAGAAATTATTGGTGATTATTATGATGTAAGTGATTATTTCCAATTTGGAGGAACTAATACGTTGAGAGGATACCGGGAAAATCAATTTTTAGGAAATAGAATAATTTGGTCAAATCTTGAATATAGATTTTTGCTTTCTCAATCTTCATATTTATTTGCATTTTTTGATTCGGGATATTATTTAATAAATGGAAATGAATCGGATAACATTAGTAGACAATCAGATTATTTAAATGGTTATGGATTAGGAATTAGTTTAGATACAGCTCTTGGCATTATGAGAGTCAGTTATGCCTTTGCAGAAGGAACATCAATATCAGACGGATTAATTCATTTTGGATTGTTGAATGATTTTTAATGAAAGGTAAATGAAAAAAATAATTGCAATAGTAGAAATTAGTAGACCAGTAAATGTTTTAATTACATTCGCTGTTGTTATTGTAGCCGCTATAATTTGCAGCGACACTTTCCAGTTTTCAACAGAGATATTCTTAGCCGCTATTTCAGCAGCTGTTGTAGCAGGTGGTGGTAATATCATAAATGATTATTTTGATTACGAAATTGACAAAATAAATAGACCAAATCGCCCATTACCTTCTAGTTTAATTACTAAAAGGGAAACTTTATCCCTGTATTTCTTGCTTGTAGCTTTATCCATTATACTTTCTTTATATATTTCTATTGAGGCAGTTGCAATTGTTCTAGCAACTAATGTGCTATTGTATTTTTATTCATCAACACTAAAGAAAATACCGTTGATTGGAAATTTAGTTATTTCAGCTTGTACCGCACTAGCATTTATTTATGGTGGTATTGTTGTCGGTAATATTTATTCAGCAATCATTCCAGCAGTCTTTGCTTTTTTGGTTAATTTAGTTAGAGAAATTGTTAAAGATATTGAAGATATTGAAGGCGATAAAAAAAATCATTTAGAAACTTATCCCATTAAGTATGGAATTGAAAAAAGTAAAGCTCTCCTAATCGTTTTGTTGATCTTTCTATTTATTGCCACGATTATCCCGATAGTATTTAGGCTATACAGAATCGAGTATTTTATTATTGTAATGTTCTGTGTTAATCTGCCATTAATTTATTTTATCCGCGAAATAACTTCAGACCATTTTTTAAAAAAAATTTCTAATTTGAGTACTATGTTAAAATTCACAATGATCTTTGGACTATTAGCAATATATCTGGGTTAAGCTTGGACTCTCTTAAAAAATTTGATTTAAAATTCTTAAACAATGGCTATAATCTACTGGTTGGAATTGACGAAGCCGGAAGAGGGCCTCTGGCCGGACCAGTTGTTGCAGCTGCCGTTATCTTTGAAAAAGAAACTTTTATTGAAGGAATTAATGATTCTAAAAAACTAACGTCAAAGCAAAGAGAAGTTTTATCGAAGATAATTAAAGAGCAAGCTCTTAGTTATGCTTTTGGGATTGTAAATCATAAGACAATAGATAAAATTAATATTCTGCAAGCTACACTTAAAGCAATGCGAAGTGCATTTAATAAACTTGATAAAAATGCTGACTTAGTAATAATTGACGGAAACAAGTCTTTTGTTTCTTCAGTACCAACCAAAACAATTATTAAAGGCGATGGAAAATCCTTTTCTATTGCGGCAGCTTCAATTTTGGCAAAAGTAAAAAGGGATGAAATAATGAGGAAAGCCTCGTTAAAATATCCTCAATATTCATGGCAAACAAATAAAGGCTACGGAACCAGACAACATATTGAAGCAATAAAAAAATATGGTTATACTGAGCTTCATCGCAAATCATTTTTAAGTAAAATCCTTTATGAAGGAGTTCAAGAGGAGTTGATAAATGAATGATAAAAATAATAAAAATGTAGGTGATAGAGGTGAAGATTTAGCGATTGATCTATTAACGGGAAAGAAATATGAAATAATTGAACGAAATTATCGTTTTGGGCACGGTGAAATTGATATAATTGCAAAAGATAAAGATGTGTTAGTTTTTGTTGAAGTAAAGACAAGAAAGAATCTCGAATTTGGTCCGCCCGAATTAGCTGTAACAAAAAATAAGCAAAGACAAATTAGAAAAATTGCCGAGATGTATTTAGTTGAAAACAAAATATCAGATATGGATTGCAGAATGGATGTTGTAGCAATCTTATTAAAACAAAATTTACCTCCCAAAATCAATCATATTGAAAATGCTTTTTAGTATATTTAAATAATAATTTGATATTTAAAATTACCTATGAATCTGCCAAAACATATACTTAAGAAGAATCTCAACTTTAATGAACAACTTCACAATTTCTTTGTCACTATTACCGGACTGACAATTTTTAATTGGGAAATACTTAAACAAGTTTTTCTACCTCCGTATGAAATATCTGAAGTAAAGAAACATATGAATGAATTGGGCGTAAAAACGTTCCCGATTGTTAGTATTACCGGTTTTATTATTGGCCTTGTAATTGTAATGCAGAGTGAACCGGTCTTTATGCGTTTTGGTGCATCCGATTATCTGCCGGGGGCAACAGCAATTTCTATTATTAGAGAACTTGGACCGGTAATTACCGCATTAATTTTTGCAGGAAGAGTCAGTTCTGGAATTGGTGCCGAACTTGGTTCAATGAGAGTAACGGAACAAATTGATGCAATGGAAGTTTCGGCAATAAATCCCTTTAAATATTTAGTAGTTACTAGAGTTATTGCAACAACGATGATTCTACCTATACTAACTATTTACGTAATATTCTTATCAATTCTTGGAGGATTTGTGGCATTAACCATTTCCCAAGGAATGAATTTTGAGTATTATAAAAATGCAGTTATGACCAGTGTTACTTATGGTGATTTAATTCCCAGTATAGCAAAAACATTTGTGTTCGGTTATATTGTTGGAATAGTAGGTTGCTACAAAGGTTTTATTGCAGATGGCGGAACTGAAGGTGTGGGTAGAGCTTCAACAACTGCTGTAGTTTTAGCATCATTAATAATTTTACTTTTTGATACAGTGTTAGTGAAAATTTCTTTGCTTATATGGCCGCTATAGAACTAATAAAAATTGAAAATCTTAGTAAAAGATTTGGCGATAAGGTTATTCTTGATTGCATTTCATTGAAAGTTATGCAGGGAGAAAACTTAGTAATTTTTGGCAGAAGTGGAACCGGTAAGAGTGTCTTGCTAAAATGCATTATTGGTCTTCTAGAACCTGATAATGGAAAAATTTTTATTAAGGGAAAAGAAATAACAAATATTTCTACAAAAGAAATGAATAAGATCAGAAGGATAACCGGGTTTCTATTTCAAGGTTCTGCTTTATACGATTCAATGACAGTTAAAGAAAACTTAGAATTTACTTTAAAAAGAAATAGAGAAATATCTGATGATGAAGCTTCCGAAAAGGTGTTGAATACTTTAGATTTAGTAAGTCTGAAGGATGCTGTGGATAAAATGCCATCTGAGCTTTCGGGTGGAATGAAAAAAAGGATTGGACTTGCGAGGTCAATTGTAACTGATCCGGAAATAATGTTTTATGATGAGCCGACAACAGGCTTAGATCCTATTTCTTCTAAGGAAATTAGCGAGTTAATTTTAGATCTGCAGAGAAAACTTAAAATGACATCAATAATTGTTACCCATGATCTTAATTGTGCAAACATTATTTCTGATAGAACTATATTTCTAAAGGATGCCAAAATTGCTTATGAAGGGAAAATTGAAGTGCTATCAAAATCTGAAGATAAATTTTTAAAAAACTTTTTTAGTAACCAAATAATTCATTGATAAAGGGAAGAAAATGTTAAAGCATTTAGAAGGGGCTAAACTAGGACTTTTTGTTTTCCTCGGAACTGTATTATTGGTAGTTGCAATTTTTTCAATAGGCAGCAAGGATTCACTATTTGGTTCTAACATTTCCATTAAAGCATATTTTGATAATGTTGAAGGACTAAGAACAGGTGCAGCTGTAAGGTTAAATGGACTATCAGTCGGAAGTGTTAGTGATGTAAGACTAATGGAAATGAATCGGTACAGAGTTGAAGTCACAATGAGAATCAATAAGGATATAAGGCAATTTATTAGATTAGACAGTGAAGCTGCTATTGAAACTGAAGGAATTATTGGCAGCAAAATTGTAATAATTACACCCGGGTCCAAAGAAAATACTGTAATCGAGGACGGAGGAGTCATAATGTCGCAGGCTACTGTAAACATGACTCAGATTATAACCGAAACACAAGACATGATGAGTTATAT
>CAYXXW010000094.1:0-9513 GCA_964469115.1 uncultured Melioribacteraceae bacterium | reverse complement strand
TAGGTGGTGTTGCTGCAAATGAACTTATTAGGAATGAGTTTTTTGAAATTGGCAAAAAATATAAAAGGAAAGTTGTTATTCCGGAATTGGAATATTGCGGTGATAATGCTGCGATGATTGCTCTTAGAGGCATGCAATATCACTTAGACGGCAGAAAATTTTCACTTGATGCTAATGCATACCCAAGTTTGCCCAAAAATATTTTTAAGATTGAAGTCTAGTTTATTTGATAATTACAAACTTCCTTGTTGCTCCAAAATACTCTGGAATATTTATCTCTTTATGTGTAGAACACTTTTTTATATATTACTTTTTTATATTTAAATTGATACACTATTTATATGCCATTAAAATTTATAAATAAATATTTTAACCTAACTAAGAACGAAACATATTTTGTCATAACTGTATTCATATTTATTAGTAGCTTTCTAGCATTTACTTTTTATGGCCCAAACTATAATGGTACCGCCGCACCTATTCTTTTTGAAGTAAAGAAAGGGGAATCTTTTAATTCGGTTTTGAATGATCTTTACAAAAAGAATATTGTAAATAGTAAATTAAATATGAAAGTCGCTGCATTTCTCTTTGGTATTGAACGAAATATTAAAGCAGGCAGATATGAAATCCCAGATGGAATAAATTATATAACTTTACTTTCATTACTTAATAAAGGGGCACCGACGAAACAAAAGCTCGTAACTATTCATGAAGGTATTTGGCAAACTGACTTAGCCGAAATACTAAATAATGAACTTGGGATTGATGAAGAAGAAGTTCTTGAACTTAGCAAAGATAAAAATTTTATAAAAGAGCTTGGATTAGATGTTAATAATCTTGAAGGATATTTACTACCAGAAACATATTACTTTTATGAAGGAGCATCGGCAAAGGAGGTAATTAAAAGATTGAGTTCCGAAATGGAATCCTTATTTAAGACTGATGAGGTTAAGGAGCAGATGAAAATACTTAAAATGGATGAGCATAAGATTTTAACTATGGCATCGATTATTGATGGTGAATCTAATATGTTAAGTGAGTTTAATCGAATTGCCGGTGTTTATTATAATCGGCTTAAAAACGGATGGAGGCTTCAAGCTGATCCCACAGTTCAATACTTGGTTAGGCAGCGCCGTAAAAAAGTAAATAAAATTTATTATAAAGATTTAGAAATTGATTCAAGATATAATACATATAAATATTATGGACTTCCTCCATCGCCAATTAATAATCCCGGTAAAGATGCTATTCTTGCAGCGCTCCATCCTGAAAAGAATGATTATTATTATTTTGTAGCGGATGGAAATGGTGGCCATGTATTTTCAAAAACTTCAAGAGAACATCAAAATAATGTGAATAGGTATAGAACTTGGCGACGAAACAATCAATAAATGTAATACTAATTAGCATTTTAACTCTATTGCTATTGAGATGTGCAAATCAAATGTCGCCTCCCGGTGGTGAAGTTGATACAACTCCTCCATATATTATTGAATCTTATCCGGAAAATGGAAGCACTAATTTTACAGAGCAGACAATTGAATTTACTTTTTCTGAGTATGTTAACAAAGGAAATATCAACGAAGCTTTTTTTATTTCCCCATTAATTGATGGGATACCGGAATTTTCATGGACAAGAAAAATAGTTTCAATTGAGTTCCCCGATTCACTTAAAAAAAACACAACATACTCAGTAATTATTGGCACCGAGATAACCGATTTCAATAATAATAACAAGATGCTTCAACCTTATGTTTTAACGTTTTCGACCGGCAATAAATTAGATAGCGGTAAAATTAGCGGCAAAGTTTATGCACGAAAAGCCGATGGAACTTTAGTCTTTGCTTATAAAACTGAAAATGATACTTTAAATATTTATAAGAATAAACCAAACTATATCTCGCAAATTAATTCTAAAGGTGAATTTGAATTAAATGGCTTGAGCGATGGAGAATATTTATTATTTGCGGTAAAAGATGAATTCAAGGATTTGGTTTATAACATTGGGGATGATCAAATAGGGTTGCCAAAAAATAAGGCATTACTTAATTCTGATTCAAGAAATTTGACTGGTTTTGATTATTTCTTGACACTTGAAGATACTCTTGCCCCAAATATTAAAGCAGCAACAATGACTGACAAAAATCATATTGTTTTAGAATTTAGTGAAGCGATTGATAGTAGCAAGTTAAGTGTGAATAATTTTTCCATTTTCGATTCAACTACAACCAGTCGGTATAATCTAAAATATTGGTTTAAACCAAATCAGAAAAAACAAGAATATGTTTTTTCGTTAAATGATTCGCTCAGTGTGGATAATAATTTGTTTATAGTTGCTAAGAAAATATTTGATAAAAAAGGCAATGAACTGCAATATCAAACTATTAATTTTGTTGCAAGCGATAAGCTGGATACTAATGCAATTGTTGTTTCTAGAATTGAAACTCCTTATGAAAAATCATTGATTGATTATTTATCACCAAAATTTTCGATCTATTTTTCAGACGGATTTGATACAAGATTGTCATCCAATGCCATTTCAATGTTTACAAGAGACTCAACAGAAATTCCTCTTTCTTTTACGTATATAAATAATGCTGCATTGGCAATAACAGTTAACAAGAACCTTAAACAAAAAACAAATTATTCAATTTCAATTGATATGAATTACTTTGTTGATTTAGCCGGGAATAAAATTGATACGGTGGTCTCCAAAAGACTTGTGACCGTTAGTGATTTGGATTTTTCAGGGACAAGCGGTTTTGTAAAAACGGAAAGTGAGAATATTAAAGTTATTCTGCAAGATGTTAATTATCGAGATGCTCCAAAACAAACCAGAGCAACAAAAAGTAATCAATTCAATTTTAATAAAATAATGCCCGGAGAATATTTAATTTGGGCATATGTTGATAAAGATAGCAATAATTCTTATACTTTTGGTAAAGTTGAGCCGTTAGAATTTGCTGAAGATTTTGCATTTTATCCTGATACTCTCAATCTGAGAGCTAGGTGGCCTGTAGGTGATATTGAAATTGACTTAACAAATAAAATTATAAAAAGGTAAATATGAGTGACAAATTAATTGAATGCATTCCCAATTTTTCTGAAGGGAGAGATTTATCTGTTATAAAACAAATTACTGATACAATCGAAAGCATAGAAAATATAAAACTACTTGATGTCGATCCTGGCGCTGATATGAATAGAACAGTTGTTACGTTTGTGGGAGACCCAAAAGGTGTGAAGGAGGCTGCATTTCAAGCAATAAAAAAGGCCTCACAACTTATTGATATGAGAAAGCATAAAGGATCGCACCCTAGAATGGGAGCTACCGATGTTTGCCCATTTGTTCCTGTTAGTGGTGTTACAATTGATGAATGCATTGAGTTATCAAAAGAAGTCGCAAAAAGAGTTGGCGAAGAATTAAACATTCCCATTTATCTATATGAAAAATCAGCTCAAAAGCCTGAGCGGACTAATTTAGCAATAGTTCGAAAAGGTGAGTACGAAGCCCTTGAAGAAAAACTTAAAAAACCGGAGTGGAAACCCGATTTTGGCTCTTCAGAATTTAATGCTCAAAGCGGAGCAACGGTTATTGGTGTTCGGGAGTTTTTAATTGCTTATAACATTAGTTTAAATACTAGAGAAAAACTACATGCAATTGATATTGCTTACGAACTAAGAGAAAAAGGCAGATCTGCAAGATTTCCGGTATCGAAACCTTATTATTATAAAAGTGAGAATGTATTAAAGTATGAAGATGGATCATATCCGTGTGGAGAATGTGAATTTATTGGTGAATCAATTGATGAAACTGTTAAACATTGTAATGATGTTCATAGCTATGATTTAATTGAATTATTAAAACTAAATGATCTAAATCCTAATAAACCTGACGGAAACTCCGTCAAGAAAAGTGGATTATTTAAGCATTGTAAAGCAATTGGTTGGATGGTAGACGAATATGATAGAGCCCAAATCTCAATTAACTTAACTGATTATAATGTTACTTCAACTCATCATGTATTGGAGAAGACAAGAGAATTAGCCTCTGAACGCGGATTAGTTGTAACTGGAAGTGAAATAGTAGGAATGGTTCCTTTTCCTGCATTACTCGAAACCGGAAAATTTTATTTGAAAAGACAAGGAAGATCAACAGGAATTCCTATTAAAGATATTCTTGAAACAGCAGTTCAATCATTAGGATTAAAGGATGTAGCTGATTTTAAAATTGAAGAAAGGGTTTTAGGACTGCCAAAAAATTCAAAAAATGCTCTAGTAGAGATGAAACTCAACGAATTTGTAGATGAAGTCTCAAGTGAATCACCTGCTCCTGGAGGAGGAAGTATTGCCGCGTTGGCTGGAGCTCTCGGAGCATCACTGTCATCAATGGTAAGCAATCTTTCTGCTAATAATAGAGGAAGTGAAGAAATTGACGCAATTTTAAATAAATCTGCTAATAAGTGCCAAGAGATAAAACATAATTTAGTTAAAGCAATTGATGAGGATACAAATGCTTTTAATGAATATATGGATGCAAGACGTTTACCAAATAGAACTGATGAGGAAAAAGAAAATCGCGAAGTGGCAATGCTGCAAGGACTAAAAAATGCGGTTGCTGTTCCATTACATACTGCTGAGGAATCAGCCAAAATATTAAACATTGCAAAAGTTGTTGCAGAAAATGGAAATCCTAATTCAATTACCGATGTCGGTGTTGGAGCACAAATGGCTTATTCCGGTGTGTTAGGTGGAATTTACAATGTATTAATAAATCTTAAAGATATAGATGATAAAGAATTTTGTAATGAAATGAGAAATAAATGTGAAAGCATTAAATCAGAATCAATAAAAAAGTTGGATACAGTTCTAAAGTATATAGAGAGTAAAATTAGTTAGAAGACTATTGTTTTTTTACCATCTATTAGGATTCTATATTGACTATGAAGTAAAAGGGCCCGAGCTAAAACAAGTCTCTCAAGATCGCGCCCTTTTCTAATTAAATCCTTTAGAGAATCATTGTGAGAAATTCTAATAATGTCCTGCTCAATAATTGGTCCCTCGTCTAATTCATTTGTAACATAATGGCTTGTTGCTCCGATTATCTTTACTCCTCGCTGAAATGCTTGTTTGTAAGGATTGCCACCAATGAATGCCGGTAAAAACGAATGATGAATATTGATTATCCTTTTTGTAAATCGTTTTACAAAATCGGGAGATAATATCTGCATGTATCTAGCGAGCACAATTGTGTCAATCTTAAACTTATCAAGAATTTTGATTTGTTCATCTTCTATAAGATTATTATTTTCACCGGAAATATCAAAATGAAAAAATGGGATATTGTTTTGATCTGCTAAATTCTTCAGTTTAGTGTGATTAGAAATTATTACTTTTATGTTAATGTTAAACTCATTCAGACTGTCTCTCCAAAGAATTTCTTGAAGACAGTGATCATATTTTGAAGCAAAAATGGCCACATTCTGTTTTTTCTCTTCAAAATGAATTTGCCAATGAGCATTAAAATCATTCCCTAACGGAGTAAATTTATTTGTTAACTGAGCTTCGGAATATTCATCTTTTTCAATTTCAAATGCCACTCGGATGAAAAACATTGAAGCAGTTGAATCAACATGTTCATCTAAGTCAATTATATTGCCACCGATTTTGAATATAAAGTTTGTTATTTTATACACTAATCCTTGTTGATCCTTGCAAGAAAGGAGTAGAATTACATTTTCTTTTTTTTGCTCTAACATATTGAATTCTTTTTATATTAGTACTAGTTTCTGTACATTTGCAAATAATACTAAAATAAAATTAAACTATTTTTAACTAATTAAAAACTTCCATGAAGGAGTTTTAGAAATGAAAACGTTACTTAAAATTTTAGGCGGAATCTTAATTGTATTGTTAATTGCTATAATTGCACTTCCTTTTATTTTCAAAGATGAAATTAAAGAAGTTGTAAAAAATGCGACTAATAATAATGTTAATGCAAAGGTTGATTTCGGTGATGTTGGTTTAAGTTTGCTTTCCAGTTTCCCTAATCTTTCCGTAAGTGTAGATGATTTATCTATTGTAAATTATGAGCCATTTGAAGGAGATACAATTTTTTCTGCGAAATCTATTGATGTTTCTGTAGATATTATGTCGGTAATAAGCGGCGATGTACTGAAGGTTAAATCCATTAATTTGAATTCACCTAAAATTTTGATGTATGTATTAGAAAATGGAATGGCTAATTATAACATTACTAAAGAAGATACAACTGGCGCGGATGTTGAAACAGTTACTGATACAGTACAAGCAAGGTTTAATGTAAACTTACAAAACTACTCAATTACAAACGGAAAAATTGCATTTGTAGATCAAGCTAGTAATATGCTTGTTGCAATTAATAATCTAAATCATTCAGGTAAGGGTGATTTTACTCAAGATGATTTTGTGCTAGATACAGAAACAACTATCGATGCTCTAACCTTTGAAATGGATGGTATAAAATATTTAAATAGTGTTAAGGCAACTTTAGATATGCTGATTGGTATTAATATTCCACAAATGAAATTTACACTTCAAGATAATGAACTCTTACTCAACAATTTATTAGTCAATTTTGACGGCATGGTAGCTATGCCGGATGAGGATATTGATTTAGATTTAACTTTTAGTTCCCCCAGATCGCAGTTTAAAGATATTATTTCGTTAATTCCCGCAATATATAAAAATGATTTCAATGCTCTCAAATCCTCCGGCGAAATGGAATTGCTTGGATCTGTTAAAGGAAAAATGACAGATAATAAATTTCCGGCATTTAACATAGATCTGAAAGTGAAAGATGGAAATTTTCAGTATCCAGATCTGCCGACGCCAGTTAATAACGTTAATGCCGATCTGCAAATAAGCAATAAAACTGGACTTGTTGATAATACAGTGATCAATTTGAAAAATTTTCATGTTGAATTAGGGAAGGAACCAATCGATGGGAAAGTGCTTGTTACAAATATTGAAACAGGACCAAATGTTGATTTGAAATTAAAAGGAAGTATTAATTTAGCAAACCTTAAAACAGCCCTTGATTTGAAAAATATAAGCAAACTTGAAGGGACTATAATTTCAGATTTTGAAGCTAAAGGAAATATAGCATCAACTTCTAAGAATTATGAAAATATAGATGCCAAAGGCAATATCTCTCTTTCTAATTTAGTTTTCAAAGGAACTGAAAAAGATCAAGAAATAAAAGTTAGTACTGCTTCACTTAATTTTACACCTAGCAAAATTAGTCTTAACAATCTAAATGTAAAAATTGGCGAGAGTGATATTAGCGCAAATGGCTCATTAAATAATTTAATATCCTATGCTTTATCTGATGGAATTCTTGTTGGTAGGTTGAACATGAGTTCAAAATATTTTGATTTCAATCCATTCTTAACAAAAAAGGAAACAGCACAGGAAAACGAAACTCAGATAGAAACTACAACAGCTTTTAATATCCCACAGAATATTAATTTCTCAATGCAAGCTAATTTTGATAAACTGATGTATGATAATCTTGAGTTAAAAAATGTCAGCGGTCAAATATTAGTTAAAGAGAGTAGAGTAATTTTAGAAAATCTAAACATGAGATTACTTGACGGATCCTTAACTGGTAACGGATATTATGCCAAGACTGAATATCAAGAAAAACCGGATATCCAATTTAACCTTGGAATAAAAGATTTCAATGTTAAAAAGACTTATGATAAATTCGTATCTGTTAAACAGTTTGCACCTATCGCAAAATATATTGATGGAAGCTTTAGTTCTAATTTGAAAATGAGAACAACCTTGGACAATACGCTCACTCCGGTTTGGGAAACATTTTTTAGTAATGGTTCAATAAATCTAAAATCAGCGGAAATTAAAAACTTTAAACCTTTTACAAAAATTGGCAGTATTTTAAATTTACAAGAGTTATCAAATCCAAAATTGCAAAACGTTAATCCTAGCTTTGAAATTAAGAACGGTAGATTTTATGTTGATCCGGTTAAATTTAAGGTCGCAAATTACAATGTAGAATTTGGGGGATCTAACGGTATTGATCAAAGCCTGGATTATGTGATGAATATTGAAATACCCGCCAGTAATTTGAAGAATCAAGCAAACAAATCAATAAGCAGTTTAGTTGGTAAGGATTTAAATCTTATTACAGCAAGTTCAGTAAATGTAAAAGCTTTAATTGGCGGTACAGTCGATTCTCCAAATATAAGCACTTCAGCGAGTGATGTT
Source organism: uncultured Melioribacteraceae bacterium (assembly GCA_964469115.1). GTDB lineage: Bacteria > Bacteroidota > Ignavibacteria > Ignavibacteriales > Melioribacteraceae. The sequence goes on along the minus strand of CAYXXW010000094.1, from coordinate 1,245 downwards.
GCTAAAGATGTTGCTTCAAATGTTGTAGAACAAGTAAAAACTCAAGTTTTAGATCAAGCTAAAGCAAAAGCTGACTCTATTAAAGCAGCCGCTGAGAAAAAGCTTAAAGAGGAAGCAAAAAAGAAAGAAGAAGAACTTAAGAAAAAATTAGAAGAAGAAGCCAAAAAGAAACTTAAAAATATTTTTGGCTTTGGGTAATAATTACTTGAGATTTTTGGTTCAACTTTGAGGTTGACTATATTTTTATTATGTTTGTGTTAACATAATAATTCGTTAGGGGTGTCACATAGTGGCTGAGAACAAACCCTTTAACCTGATCCGGATAATGCCGGCGTAGGGAAATGAGAGTTTCACTTTTTTCTAAACCTTTTCTCTATGAGAATTGGTTTTTTCATTTTAAATCGTTCTCGCCATTTTTTCATTTCCACCAAATCGAATAATCAATTAGTGATCGTAAAAATTTGAGGACTTAAATGAAATATTTAATTATACTTTTTTTCTTTTTTAGTTCAATTCTGTTTTCACAGACAATAGAAATTAATGGGAAAGTAGTAGATTCTAAAACTAAAAACCCTCTTGCTGGTGTGAACATCATTGTTCAAAATTCAGATTATGGAACAGCAACTTTGTTAGATGGCAAATTTTTATTAACTGGTAAAATAAATCTGAGTGATACATTAGTTTTTTCATTCATCGGCTATAAAAAACTAAAGATATCAATTCCTGAATTTAGTGAATCAAATAAAATTATTGAGCTGGAAAGTCAGGCGATACGTTTTAGTAAAATGGTTGTTGTTCAAGGATTACTGGCTGAGGAAGGTGTAACACCAATTTCATTTTCCAAAATAGAGAGAAAGGAAATTGAAGAAAATTATACAGTTCAGGATATACCGGAATATTTATCTTACTTACCTTCCACAACTTATTATTCGGAAAGCGGTAATGGAATTGGCTACAATTACATTAGCATCAGAGGTTTTGGTCAGCGTAGAATATCGATTTCGGTAAATGGAATTCCACAAAATGAACCAGAAGATCATAATGTATATTGGTTGGATATGCCTGATCTTTTAGAAAGTACTGAAGTTCTCCAAGTGCAAAGAGGAGCCGGAGCAGGTGTTATTGGATATCCTTCAATCGGTGGGGCAATAAATATAATTACTTCACCATTTTCAGATAAACCAAATTTCGAGGTTTCATCCACAGTGGGTAGTTATAATACCAGAAAGTATTCTGCAAAATTTG
>CAYXXW010000093.1:0-9562 GCA_964469115.1 uncultured Melioribacteraceae bacterium | reverse complement strand
CTTGATGATGTAAAACCAATATTTGAAAATCTTGGAATGTCAGGTGACATGGTTGGCGATTTTGTACCTGCAATTTCCAATTATGCTTCAATGGCTGGTGGTTCAGGTATTTCGGATTTGCTTGGTTCAGTATTTAAATAATTACTTTTAGTTGAGCTGGTTTAAATAGCTGGCTCAACTATTAAATATTTCAAACAAAGAATGCAGAGAAAAGAGTTAAGCGAAAAACTAAAAAAATGAAAATCCTTCCACATTAACTCTGCATTTATAAATTGAGTTAGTTTCAACTTCAGTAAGATAAAGTGTTTTTTTATCTATCCCGGCAAATTCAACATTGGTTGGTTTCAATCCCGGTGTTCTTACTTTTTTCAAAATCTCACCGTTTGGAGCAATTACATATAAATTTCCTCCGCCAAAATGTGCAACGTATAAATTTCCTTCAACGTCAAAATTAAATCCATCCGGATCGCCGCCCGGAAGCTCTATGAAAACTTTTTTATCATTCAGATTTCCAAATTCATCAATATTAAAACTTATAATTCTAGTTTTTGCAGATTCACAAACATATAGTCTTTCATCAATAGGTGAAATACCAATTCCATTAGGGAATGCAAGTTCGGATTGTACTAACAGAAGTGTGTCTTTATCAAAATTATAATAAAAAATCCTTCCATCTAATTTTTCTTCACCATATGATTTTGGATCGGTAAAAAACAAGTTGCCGGATTTATCAATAGTTAAATCATTTGGACGATTTAAAGCAATGCCCTCATAATCAGTAATTAACTTTTCTACATTACCATTTTTATCAATTTTTAGAATTGCTCCGTTACCATAATCAGTCGAGATAATAGAACCATCACCAAGAGCAAATAGTCCGTTAGTTTTACCAAAAGTTAAATCAGATGCTACAAGAAAAGTATCAACATTGTTACCAGAGATTTTTGTAATCCATCCGCCGTAACAGTTCGAAGAATATAAATTACCATTACCGTCAAAAGTAATTCCTTCCGGAAAATTTTGATTTTCAGCAACAAGTTCCCAATCAGTAAAGGTAATTTCATAATCCGTAAATAGAGATAACGGATACATCATTATAATCGAAATAAGAACTTTAATCATAGTTAAGCTTTAGTTTGATCTTTAAATTTGAATCCTTTTACAGGCTCGCGTAAAGTAAGAACAGGGCACGGGGCCTTCCTAACAACTTTTTCAGCTGTACTGCCGAATAATAAATGCTCCATTCCTGTATGGCCGTGTGTTGCAATAATAATCAGATCGATATCGAGTTCACTTGCTGTCTCATTAATCTCAACAAATGGTTTACCAGTTTTAATCAATGTTTCAACTTCAATTTGCGATCCAATTTCTGTTTTGGCTAAACTCTCCAACTCATCTTTTGCTCGTTCATTCATTTCAATATCAGATACAGGAAATGTAACCTGTCCCATGCTGAAATCGGATGGATAGATTACCGGCTCAACTACATACACCAAATAAATTTTTGAGTTAAAATTTTTAGCAAAATTAACAGCATATCTTAGTGCATTTTTCGAAAAGTTAGAAAAATCGATTGGCACCAATATTTTATTAATATTATCCATTTTAGAATCTCCTAAATTATGAAAGTTACAATATATTGTAAGAAATTATTTATTATTAGTCAAATATTCCGGATTCGGCTACACGCCAAATTTTTTGACATGAAAACCGATTTTCATAAAGTGCTCTGCCAATAATTACAGAATCAATCCCATATTCTGCGTGTTTTTGAACTTCAATCAAATCTTTATAACTGCTAATTCCACCTGATAAAGTAACTTTAGTATTTGTTACATCTGCAATTTTTTTACATAACTCAATGTTAGGTCCCTCTAGCATTCCATTTCTGTGAACGTCGGTTACAATAAATCTGGTTACTCCCATTTCAACTAACTTTTTAGAAAAATCTTCCGCTCTGATTCCTGTATTCTTTTTTCTTCCATGAATTACCAGTTGATTATCAATTACATCAATTGCAGATGAAACTACTTGGGGTCCAAATTTTTCAAATATTTTTTTAAACTCATTAGGATTTGTAAATGCAAGTGAACCAATGACTAAACGAAAAGTACCAAGGTCTAACACTTCTTGTGCATCTTCAAGTGTCGTAATCCCTCCGCCAAATTCTACAGGGATAATTACAGATTCACAGATTTTACCAAGCAGATCAAAATTTTTGTGAGAATGTTCATGAGATGAATCGAAATCTACAACATGAATTACTTTGGCATTTTCTGCTCTCCAGATCATTGCCATCTCAACGGGATCATCACCATAAGCATTACAGCCAAGTTCAGGAATTCCTTGAACAACTCGTACAGTTTTTCTATCCTTGATATCTATTGACGGGATTACTAAAATCTTTTTCACTTTAAATCTTCCAATCACCTTTATTTTTTATACTTTTTCGACTTATAACCAACTTTTGAATTTCGTTCGTCCCTTCAAAAATACGCAAAATTCTGGCATCGCGATAAAATCTTTCAATAGGTAATTCTCTAGAAAAGCCCATTCCGCCGTGAATTTGAAGAGCCATGTCAGCTACTTCAGAAACTGCTTCTGAACAATATAGTTTAACAATAGCAGCTTCTTGCATTACATCTTTACCCTCATCATATTTTTGAGCTACTTTATATAACATACTTTCCATCGCATATATTTTTGTTGTCATTTCGGCAATATAAAATTGAATTGCTTGAAATTTGGAAATTGATTTTCCAAACTGTTTTCTTTCCTCAGCAAAATTGACTGATAACTTAAGCATTTCTTTTGAAGCACCTAAACTTGCTGCTCCTATGCCAATTCTCCCGGCATCAAGCGTTTTCATTGCAACAACAAAACCCCTTCCATCTGTGCCAATCATATTTTCTGGAGGAATAGGCACATCCTCAAATGTGAGAGTGTTTGTAACACTTCCTTTTATGCCAAGTTTTTCTTCGTTTGCACCCACTGTAATTCCAGGGAAATCTTTTTCGACTACAAAACCCGTTATACCTTTATTGGTCCTTGCAAAAACTGAATATACATCTGCAATTGAACCATTTGTAATCCACAATTTCTGACCGTTTAGAATCCAGTTTGTCCCATCAAATTTTGCAGTTGTTTTCAAGTTAAATGCATCTGAGCCGGCTTCAGGTTCTGTAAGTGCAAAAGCAGCAATTTTTTTCCCCGAAGTTAAATCGAACATATATTTGTTCTTTAGTTCTTCTGATCCACCCAAGTAAATAGCATTTGTCCCAATTGATTGATGTGCACCAATCAAAGTAGCAGTTGAACCGCAAGCTCTTGTTACTTCTTCTTGTGCAATGCAGAAACCATAATCTCCAAAACCTCCGCCACCGTATTTTTCCGGGAATGCAGTTCCAAGTAATCCAACTTCTGCAAGTTTATCTATTAATTCTTTTGGTATAAATTCATTCTTATCTATTGAAGCAGCAAGAGGTCTAATTTCAGCATTAGTAAAATCTCTAACCATCTCCCTAAGCATCTGAATGTCTTCTCTATTTTGCATAATTCTCCGAATTTAGGATTTTTTAAAAAATAAAATATAAGTATAATATAAAATTTAGCAATCTGTAAGGCTGAATTTAATTCTGGCCGAAATTTCCATAAATATTTTCTTAATATTATTTTTTGCTATACAAACTAAATAATTTAGAATTTATATTTCAATCCGTTTTAATTTATATGCACTTAAATATTCATTTTTGGCTCGTAATCTTGACTTTTCTGTAATTAATAAGCATATTTCATTTTATGAGCCAAAATTATATCTATAATACTTCCGAAGATAACAAAATCAACATCACCACATTTGGCAACTCTAATTTAGAAAATGGAAACTGCATTATATTTGTTCATGGATTTAAGGGGTTCAAGGATTGGGGATTTGGACCATATCTTGCTAATTACTTTGCCAACCACGGAAATTTTGTAATTACATTTAATTTTTCACATAATGGAGTTGGAGATAGTAAAACAAAGTTTAAGGAACTTGATAAATTTGCTAATAATACTTATTCAAAAGAGGTCACTGAAGTAAAAGAAATTGTTCAAGCATATAAAACTGATTTTTTTGGTGAAATAAGGGACGATAACAAAATTGGGTTGCTTGGTCACAGCAGAGGAGGTGGAATTTCCATAATTGCTGCAAGTTTGTTGAATGATGTTAATTCTTTAGTTACTTGGTCGGCAATTTCTAATTTTGATAGATGGACCGATAGACAAAAAAAAGAATGGAAAGAAAGAGGTTATTCAGAAGCTCTTAATACCCGTACAAAACAAATGATGAGATTAAATAGAGTTTTGCTAGATGACTTAGAAAATAATTCACATGATTTATTGAATATTGAAAAAGCGTTACAAAGATTAAATAAACCTTATCTAATTGTTCACGGTGATCAAGATTTAGCCGTACCGATCTCTGAAGCAGAATCAATCTACTCATGGTCAAATAAGGCTACAACCGAATTTTATAAAATAAGCGGTACCGGACATACGTTTGGATGTGTGCATCCATTTGAAGGGACTAATGATAAATTTGAATATCTACTGTCATCTACACTTAGTTTTTTTGACAAAAATATTTAGTAGCTAATAAGATTTTTTTACAAAAAAAAGAATTTGTAACTATTATTCCCTGTTCATTTTTAATGAGTATTTGTTTATTTACTGGAGAGTTTCATGCTAACCCTTGCTGAGAAAATTTTGTTTTTGGTTATTGTAATCATTTCTATGATTCTTACTTTTAAGTCATTTAAAAGAATGTTTCAAATTATCGGAAGAGGAAGTGAGCCTATTGATTGGAAAAGAACACTAAAGAACTTTCCAAAAGGATTAATGGTTTTTTTAAGTCAGCAAACCCTTTTCACAACTAGACCAATTATTGGATTTATTCACGCACTTGTTGCATGGGGATTCACTATCTACATGCTCGTAAATGTAATTGATGTTATTGCTGGATATCTCTCAAATTTTGTAATTTCATCAAGTAGTATTTTGGGTTTTATGTATTTACTATTTGTAGATGTGTTCAGTATTTTAGTTTTAGTTGGAGTGGCTTATTTTTTGGTTCGTAGATTCATTATTAAAGAAGATAAATTGGTGATTAATGAACCTGTATTTTTGTCTGAGAATGTAAAGAACGGAGTGCGGAAAGATTCTCTTTTGGTAGGATTATTTATTCTATTTCATGTTGGTGCACGATTTGTTGGAGCTTCATTTTTAATTGCTCAAAACCAACCCGATGTTGCTCAACCTTTTGCCTCACTATTTTCAAATGTTTTAAGTGGATTTACTGAAAGCCAATTGTTAATAGGAGAGCACATTAGTTGGTGGTTTGCTTTGGGTCTAATCTTAGCTTTTATTCCATATTTCCCTTATTCAAAGCACGCACATCTTTTTATGGGTCCAATTAATTTTATGATTCCTGATAGCAGACCAAATAAAGGTACTATTCAACCTATCAATTTTGAAGATGAATCAATAGAGCAGTTTGGAGCAGCTAATCTTGAACATTTATCTCAGAAATCATTATTTGATTCCTTTACATGCATAATGTGTAATAGATGCCAGGATAACTGTCCAGCATATCAAACTGGCAAAGAACTATCGCCAGCAGCTATTGAAATAAATAAACGATATTACTTGAATACAAATGGAAATTCGTTTATTGATGGGGCAGAAGTACCATTGCAAGATTTATTATTAACAGATAATGCAATCTGGGCATGCACAAGTTGTAATTACTGTGTCACAGTTTGTCCTGTTGGTAACGAGCCAATGAATGATATTATTAAAATTCGGCAAGACAGAGTTATGATGGAAAGTAATTTCCCAAGCGAGCTTGCAACCACATTTAAAAATTTAGAAGTTAACTCTAACCCTTGGGCTTTTGATCAGCAAGATAGAGCAAAGTGGGCAGAAGGATTAAATGTTGAAACTATGGCAGAAGATCCCAATTGTGAATATCTTTTTTGGGTTGGTTGCGCAGGTTCATTTGATTCAAGATATCAAAAAGTATCGCAAGCAATTGTAAAATTATTCAATAAAGCCGGAGTCAGTTTCAGAATTTTAGGGACTGAAGAAAAATGTAACGGTGATACCGCCAGAAGATTGGGAAATGAATATTTAGCACAAATGATGATGATGGAAAATGTGCAAAAATTAAATCAATATAAAGTTCAGAAAATAGTTACCGGTTGCCCTCACTGTTTTAATTCGCTAAAAGTAGAGTATCCACAGTTTGGTGGAATTTTTGAAGTATACCATCATACAGAAGTTTTGGAAGAATTAGTTGAGAATGGAAAACTACAAATGAAAGAGAATGTTGAAAAACATGACGTTACATATCATGATTCGTGTTATCTGGGAAGATATAATGAGATTTACAATTCACCAAGAAATTCATTAAATTCCATAGCTGGAATTAATTTGGTTGAGATGCAGCGAAATAAAAATAGAGGTTTTTGCTGCGGAGCCGGTGGTGGTAGAATGTTTCTCGAAGAAACAGAAGGTACAAAAATTAATTTAGACAGAACAAAAGAAGCTCTTGAAACCGGAGCAGATACAATTGCTTCAGCTTGTCCGTTTTGTATGACTATGCTATCTGACGGTGTAAAAGATTTTGAGAAAAATGAAGAAGTGGCTGTGAAAGATATTGCAGAAATACTTTTAGAAAACGCAAAATAAATAATCATTAATATTATAAGGTGAACAAAATGAGTGATAAGCATACACAAATTATTGAATTCGTAAAAGAAATGGAAACAGACGTTGAGAAGTTTTACGTAAAAGGTCAAGCGGCTGCTGGTACCAGAGTTCGTAAAGCATTAAGTGAACTTAAAAAAATGGCTCAAGATATGAGAAATGAAGTTCAAGATATCAAAGCTAAAAGAAAAGGTTAATTAGTAATTTTTACTTTGTTTTTAATTTACTAAAGGCTGTTATTTTAGCAGCCTTTTACTTTATATATGAACTCTAAACACTTTCTATTTTACTTAATAATAGCTTTTTTCATTTACTGGTTGATTACTCCGTTTTATCCATCTTTTGAATCTGAAAAAGAATATGAAACTAAGGTAGCAGAAAAAGTAGATTCAACAATATCTGTTATGTTCTCTGCAGTAGGTGATATTATGTGTCATTCAACTCAGTATAATTATGCATGGGTAGAGGGAGATTCATTTGATTTTAATCCGGTTTTTAGTGTTATTGGAGATTACCTAAAAGAAAAAGATGTATTGATTGGGAATTTAGAAACGGTTCTTGCCGGCGATACTAAAAATTATCTCGGGTATCCTTATTTTAACACGCCGAATGCATTGGCTAAAGCATTAAGAAACACAGGTTTTGATTATATAACTACTGCAAACAATCATGCTAGTGATCAAGGTGTCGATGGAATTGAACGTACTTATGAAGTTTTGAAAAATTTAGGGATGACCCCCTTAGGTACTGCAGTTGCTGATTCTTTTTTAAGTGAAAATATTTATAATAGAAACGGATTAAGGTTCGGAATTTTAGCATATACTTACGGAACAAATTATAATCAAAGTTCCTTAAACCCGAAAAAATTTGTTAAGCATATTGATACTTTGAACATTAAAAGTGATATAAAAAAGTTGAGAGAAAATGATGCTGAGTTGGTAATAGTCTATTTCCATTTTGGGTATGAGTACCAAAAACAAATCTCTGAATATCAAAAAAACATTGTTGAAAGTACTATAAATTATGGAGCAGATGTTATTTTGGGAGCTCATCCTCATGTTATTCAGCAATTTGAAAGATTCCCGACCAATAACAGTCGTTTGGATACAGGGTTTGTTGCGTATTCACTAGGCAATTTTATTTCTAATCAAAGATGGCGTTACAGTGATGGTGGAGCTATACTAAATTTTGAAATAACTAAAAATATTTTCACGGATTCAATATTTATTTCCGATATAAATTATTTGCCAATTTGGTTATTTAAGGGAAAGACGGAAAAGGGAAGAGATTATATTGTTATTCCCTCAAGTGATTCAACCAACATAACTAATCATAAATTTATGACAGCAACAGATATTGACAGTATGCACAAATCATATTACGATACAATAGACCAATTAACATCAAAATCTGATTATCCCAAAATCGATTATTTGATAAAAAATAATTAAATGAAAACAAAAGCATCTTTATCAATAATATTTCTCACGGTCTTTATTGATTTACTTGGATTCGGTTTGCTGATCCCTATTTTGCCAACATTTGCGAGTAAAGAATTGGCAATAACTGATTTTGAAATTGGAGTTATTGTTGCGGCATTTTCATTTATGCAATTTATTTTTAATCCCATTATAGGAAGCTATTCCGATAAGGTGGGAAGAAGACCAATAATTTTAGTTAGTCTACTCATTACATCGATTTCTTATATAATTTTCAGCTTTGCAACAACATTTTTTATTTTACTTTTGTCAAGAATGCTAGCAGGATTTGGAGGTAGTAATATTGCAGTTGCTCAAGCCTATATTGCTGATGTTACTACAGAAAAAGATCGTACAAAAGGGATGGGAATGATTGGTGCTGCTTTTGGATTAGGCTTCGTTTTTGGCCCAATGATGGGCGGGATTTTATCGCAATATGGATACGAAGTAGTTGGTTACTTTGCTGCAGGCTTCTCATTTCTCGCATTTTTATTTGCTTTCTTTTTCCTTCATGAATCAATCGAAAAAAAACAGACCAATCTTAGAAAGTATACTAATGTTTTTTCTCCTAAATCATATTCAGTTCTTTTAAGAGATAAAAGGTTAGCATTTTTTGTCCTTATCTATTTTGTAATTGTATTTTCAATGGCGAATATTTATGGAACATTTGCATTGCTTGGATTTAAAATTTATAATTTCTCCGATAAAGAAATTGGATACCTTTTCACAATTATTGGTACTGTCGGTGTAATCGTTCAAGGTGGATTATTACGAAAACTTTCAAAGTATACTGGTGATGAAAATTTAGTTCTTGCAGGCATATTTTTTATGATGATTGGGTTGACCGGACTTCCTTATGGAGTGAATTTTCTTGGTGTAGCTATTATCGGTGCATTTTTTGCTGTAGGATCCGGTATTTTACAACCTACACTATTAGGACTTGTTTCCAAAGAAGTTGACAAAGAAAGTCAAGGTACTATTCTTGGATTGAATCAATCATTAGCTGCGTTGGCTAGAGTTTTAGGTCCGCTTTGGGGGGGAATTGCTTACGATTATATTGGTTATCAATTTCCATTCTTAACAGGCGGATTATTCACATTTTTTGCATTATTATTTTCATTTTATTTTTTACATTCGAAGAATTATATAAAAAAGATTACATAGATGTTCAAAGTTGGAAATATAGAATTAAAGGATCCGCTCCTTCTTGCACCAATGGAAGATGTTACCGGAATTGCATTTAGAAAGCTTTGTAAAGAGTTGGGAGCAGATATTGTCTATACTGAATTTGTTAATTCCGATGGACTAATAAGAGATAATAAAAAAACTCATGA
>CAYXXW010000092.1:0-9565 GCA_964469115.1 uncultured Melioribacteraceae bacterium | reverse complement strand
TAGGGCCACAATCTCATCAAAGTGAAGCAAAAGTAATGTTTTTAAAGTTATCAATAAACATTATTGTAATTATTGCATAATTGTCATTCATAAAGAAAATTTATATTATTATACATCATATCTTCTTATTTAATTTAATCGAAATTTTGACTTAATTTTAAAATATATCAGGTTTTTATTGGATGAAAAAGTTTCTATTTATTTCAATCGGTGTTTTATTCATTCTGCTTGGTATAATCGGTATTTTTTTACCAGTGATGCCAACAACAATTTTCTTAATTCTGGCGTCATATTTTTTTATGAAAAGTTCTCCTGAGCTAAACAATAAATTGGTAAACAACAAATATTTAGGTCCGTATATAAAAAACTACCGCGAACAAAGAGGAATGCCGATAAAATCTAAGATCAGCTCTATTTGTCTATTATGGACTTCAATATTAATATCAAGTTATTTCTTTACTGAAATTTTAGTTATAAGAATACTACTACTTATTGTTGCCGTTGGTGTAACAATTCATATTGCAACAATTAAAAGTCTGAAACCGCAATCTTTAAGGAATCAATAATTTTTGTTAACCGGTATAATTACCTATTTTTTCGTGCCCGTTTTATTCCGGCAATATTATTTTTAATTATTTAGTGTATATGAAACAAAAGTGGAATTATCGATATAGCTCAGAGGAATATTATTTTGGTAAAGAGCCAAATGATTTTTTAAAAGAATCTATTGAAAATATTTCTCCTGGCAAAGCTCTGTTTGTTGGAGATGGTGAGGGCAGAAATTCTGTTTATGCTGCAAAATTAGGTTGGAGTGTTGATTCTATTGATATTAGCGATATTGGTAAAAGTAAGGCTGATAAATTAGCTGCTGAAAACAATGTTAAAATTAATTACATCCTTGCAGATGCAATTGAGTTCAATTACCCCGTAGAAAATTATGATTTAATTGTAGTTATTTATTTTCATGTTGATGAAAATGTTAGAGAACAAATTCATAAACGTTTTATTGACTCTTTAAAATCTGATGGTAGATTAATTTGTCTAGTTTACGAAAAAGATCACATAAAGCTAAATACAAATGGACCCTCCACGTTAAACCTCCTATATAGTTTGGATAATATAGTGGAAGATTTTATTGATTTAGAATTTGAACTATTAAAAAAAGAAAAATTATCTCGTATAAAAAATGGCGTTCAGCAAGAATCAATAGTCATAAAGTTTATTGGGCAAAAACTCTAACGTTTTAAATATGCAATTGCATTTCTGATGAGCTTGCTCTTGAGAAACCTTACAAATACAAAGATTTCTCCCCTGGGTCGAAATGACATTACCAAAATTATAATTGCTTCTAATAAAAATTTAAATTCAAATCATTTCTACATTCCTTATATTTAAAGATCAATTTGCATTTTAGAGGAAAACACATGCACGCCGATTTAATCAATGAAAATTTTTCAATCTATAAATTTAGGATTATTGATTTTCTAAAAGAGCTTCATCAGTTTACCATTGAAGTTGGTAATCCCGAATTTCAAAAAGTAATTAGCGATGCACGTTCTAATATAAACGAGCCATTTCTATTTGTAGTTGTTGGAGAAGTTAAATCAGGCAAAAGCAGTTTTATTAATGCATTGCTTAAAGATGATATTTGCAAAGTGGATGCAGCACCTTGCACAGATGTAGTTCAAAAATTAGAATACTCCGAAACAAGAAATGAAAATCAGTTAAGTGAATTTTATAAGAGAATTGGAGTGCCTGCAGAAATTTTAAAATCAATTGCTATTGTCGATACGCCCGGAACCAATACAATTATTAAGCATCATCAAGAGATAACACAAAAATTTGTACCCAACAGCGATTTAGTTTTATTTGTCTTCCCCGCTAAAAACCCACACACACAATCTGCTTGGGATTTACTTGACTATGTTAGCGATGAATGGAAGAAGAAAGTTGTTTTTGTCCTACAGCAAGCAGATCTTGCTAGACCGGATGAGCTAAACATAAACATTGAAAAAGTAAAAGAGTATGCAATTAAAAGAGGGATTGATTCCCCAATTGTTTTTTCAACGTCTGCAATTTTAGAGTTAGAGGGAAAAGAAAATAGCGGATTTGATAAAGTTAGAAATTTTATTAACAATACAATTACCGGCGGAAAACATCTTAAATTAAAACTGCAATCAATTTTAGAAACTGCCGACCAAGTAATTTCTAAATCGGGTGTAAGTTTAAGCCAGCTAAAAGCAACTCTTGATAAAGACTTGGCGTTTGCCGTTAAAATTAAACTACGATTAGAAACTGGAGAAAAACATTCAACCTTTGAAATTAAATCTTTGGTTGAGCGGCTTGTTTCAAATTATGATAAAGTGTCTTATGAAGTAAAAGATGAGTTTGAAGAAGGACTTTCAATTGTTTCCTTGTTTAAAAGAACATTTGGCGCAATATTTAATAAAGAAAGTTCAATTAAGAATTGGATTGAAGAACTTCAAAAAAGATTTGAAAGTAAACTAAAAAGTTCGTTCGAAGAAATTGCAGATAACGGAGCAAAACATTTCTTAAACGGAATAAGGCAACTACTGCAAACATTGATTGATGAGCTCGATATTAAAGAACAGCAGAAAATAAAGAAAGATGAACTCTATGTTAAGATTGGAGAGGAACGGATTGAAGTAATTCAAGATGTTAAATCAAAAGTAACTGATCTTTTAGCAAATGATTCTTTCACAACTTTCTTGAATTCAAATCCATCTAATCTTGCGCCTACTGCTATGGGCGGTGGTTTGTTGGCAATTATTGGGGCTATAATTTTATCAACAACAAAGATTGCTTTTTTAGATATAACCGGAGGAATTTTAACGGGAGCCGGATTATTAATCGCAGGTGGAGTTCTGCTTTTTAAAAAAGCTAAAATTATCAAACAATTTAAAGAAGGATTAGATTCGGGTAAACATAAGTTTGAACGTGAGCTTACCGAAAAATTAAATAGCAAACTAAGTCTAATTTACGAGGATATTAACCGAAGCTTTATTCCTTTCTATGAATATACAGAAACTGAAGAAAAAAGATTGATGCCGTTGATTGAAAATTCAGAAATTGTAAAAGCAAAATTCCTAAAACTAAAAAATGAAATAGAAACTGCTTTTTAATTTATAATGAAAAAATTAGATTTTAATCCAGCAAAATCGAAAGAAGATTTTCGAAAAAATTATAAACTCCATGATTTAGCCGAATATCATGGAAAAAATCTTCTTACCCAATGGGGCATTGACTTTAATGATTTTGGTAAAGATAATCGTTATCAAAAGGTATGGGAAAAAGGGAAAGACAAACCTGATGTTATAGCTGAATATAATGAACTAAAATTTATGATCGACTGGAAAGGAAAATCTAAAGAAGCATTTTGGGTTAATAAAAGAGCAATTGATTCTTATACCAATTGGAGCAACAAACTTAGTATGCAAATGGTAATCTGCTTTTTTTTATTCGATAAAAATAATCACTTAAAAGATAGAAGATTTGCACTGCTTTCTAAACACAAATTCGAAGTTGTAAATAATAAAGCTTGGGATAAAAATGAGGTTGTAAAATTTAGTGATGATCTTCCAAAATTTTCAAAGTCTAATTTAGTCGATATAATCAATAATAATAACCAATTGTAAAATAAAACATAAATGGTCCGCGACTTACAATCCTTTTGGGTGAAGTATCTTTTAGGTATAGACTTCTTCCAACCATAAAATCAGCCGGGCCAACCGGTGTATCAAAGGAAACCGTTAAGCCAATACCGTGTCTTAAATCATCCAATTTGATTTTTTCTTGATTTATCCATGATGATCCAATATCATATCTTAATTTAATGTATGTATCAAAATAGACTTTAAATGGCAATTTGTATCTATACTGAAGCGATGAAATAAATATCTGTCTTCCCCTAAATTCATAATCTCGGTAGCCGGCAAATACGGACTGTCCGCCAAAATTAAACTGCTGACTTAAAGGCAATGTTTCGTCCGCAAAGCCAAATATTATTCTTGGTTTAATTGTATGTGATTGATTCAGAGTTAAGAAACTTGAATAATCAAAACTGAATCTAGCAAAACTTACATCGCCTCCTAAAAATTTTTGTGCTGTTTCATAGAAGGTATTTAGATGAATTCCACGTGTTGGAAATGGATATTTATTTTGTGAATCGATTTGCAGTCTGAATCGCAAACTGGAAATATCAAGCTGGTACTCATTTTCTTTGGGGAATGAAAAAATATTATCAATTTCATTTCGTTCGTACTTTAATTCGGCTGTTAATGTGCCTAACTTTTTATAAAGTGCACCAATACCAATAAAACCGCCATAGAATCTTTGCCTGTACTCTGCAAACCTTGATCTGGAAAATCTGTCTTCTTCGTCTGAATCATCATCCTTATATTGATTTACATCGTTAAATTTATAGAAAGCTTGTGCTTTATAGGTCAGATATGTGTCAAAAATTCTATTGGTTTTATGTTCAAGTACATAAGATATATTTCTTGTCCCGCCAGCAAAGGAGAAACCAAGCTCCGAGCCTGTTCCAAATAGATTTTCATTCCTTAAATCAACGGCCACTTGTGTGAAATTTTCATTATCAATGCGTAACCCGAGACGTAAAACATTGGGCAGTTTTTCATCTAAAGTGAGTTTCAGCTTATTTTTAAGTGAGCCTTCCGTTTGAAATCGCACAACAATATTATCAAAAAGATCAGTTGCCGATAAGTTTTGAAGGCCCTCCTCAAATTCAGTTTTTAGTAAGTAATTATCTGAAATCTTGGGGAACTCCCTACTTACTATTGAAGATAGTGTGTTTTCATTTCCTTCAATTACTAGCTCAGATATTTCTCCTTCGTTGATTGATACTTTCAATGCTCCATTTCCTTGATCAAAAATAATTTCATCAACCGTTGCAAACATAAAATCATGATTTCTATAATATCTTAACAATGGCAAAATGGAATTTAGAACATTTTCAGAATTATATGGCTTATTTAAAATGTCCTCAAAGTAAACTAAAACTGAGTCAATTGGGAAAAGTGAAACACCAGTTAGATTAACTGAATTGATCAGTTTATTAAGTTCATACTTTACTTGAATTGTTGAAATTGAATCAATAGTTATAGACGCTGAAATATCCTTATAATTTCCTTCTTCGTAAAAAGAATAAAGATGATAGAGCAATTCTGATTTTTTGATTTTTGGTTGATCAGCTAATAATTCAGATAGTTTCTTTTCTAATGTGTTTGGATTAGAATTAAATTTTACATTTTCAAATATTACATCTTCATTTTCTAGCTTTTCTAAAAACTGTCTTTTTAACTCTGAATTTACTTTCTGCAATTTTGATATGGAGCTATTAAAACCGAGTAATATAGCCTCATCAAGATTTTTGAAATTATCATTCTTCCTTTTTTTCAAGTCATGTGTAATTAATATATTAGCCTTATTTTTATTCTCTTCCCAAAGCTTTCGAGAAGGAATTGTAACAAGCTGATCTGCAATTTCCCATGGATAAGTTAATTCCTCTTTTGATCTTAAGCTGCTAGTTGCATCAGACGCAATTATATAATCGGGATTCAATTCTTCTGCAGTTTTTATAGGCAAATTATCAACAAGACCACCATCAACAAGCATCATAGAATCAATTTTTATTGGGGGCAGTAAAAAAGAAACATTAGAGCTTGCCCTCATTGCTTCGCTTAACGCGCCTTCCCGTAGAACAATTCTATTTCCTGAGACAAGTTCAGTAGTAACAGCTCTAAACTTATAAAGTAGATCATCAAAACTATTGTACTTGTTTATTGGAGCATTTAGTGTAATGCTGGTTAATAAATTAGATATTTTTTTTCCGGTATTTAGTGATTGAGGGAAAACCGGATTTAATCCATCTAAACGAATAGTAAATAAATCTTTATCCTCAGTGATTTTTTGATCAACAAAAAGATCTGTCCTATCAGCTCCGGTTACAAAGAATAACTCTTCCCAGTTTATTTTTGTAATTAGAGAATCTAAATCTTCTAATTTATAACCGGCGGAATAAAGACCTCCCACTACGCTTCCCATGCTTGTCCCAATAATATGATCAATTGGGATTTTTAATTCTTCAATTGCTTTTAACACACCAACGTGCGAAATGGCTCTGGAGCCGCCCCCACTTAAAGCTAGACTTACTATTGGTTTTGCTGCCGGTACTTTTTTTATCAGTCCAAAAGGAAGTGGTTTTTCTTTGAGGGAAAGATTTAAATAAATAGTCTCTTGACCAAAAACAGTAATTGGTAAAAAGAGTAATAGAACTATTAAAATATTTTTCTTGATGCTCATTTTAATCTTTCGAATTTTCAAGGGTCTCGTCTAATGTATAGTTTAGTTGAACAACTCCATTTGAATATTTTTTAGTGCTGGCTAAAACTAATGATTTTTGAATTGGATTGAATTCAAACAACTCAATACCGTCTCTTAGAACAATTGGCATAATAAAAATAACTAACTCATCAATTAAATTATTATCTAATAGCCAAGTATTAGTTTTTCCTCCTCCAATAAGCCAAATATCTTTTCCATTCTCTTTTTTAAGTGTTTTTATAAAGTCTAAGTGGTTTGTATTTACAAACTCAACATATTTTGTATTATCTAATTTCTTATTAGAGGATAGAACATAGTTTTTCTTGTCAGCATATGGGAATTCAATTCCCATACCTAAGATTTGCTTATACGTTGTATACCCCTGGATAGTTGTATCAATGGACTGATAAAATTCAGTATATCCAAAATCATTTTTATTAGGATTTGGAATGGAATTAAGCCATTCAACATCACCATTAGCTCTAGCTATTTTTCCATTTAAGCTGCTTGCAATGTAAAGCTTAATTTTTCTCATGCTATTCTACTTTACTAAGCTTCTTTATTTTCTCTTTTGTAAAAGTTTTACTTTCTTTTTTTACCAGATTGTTTCTGTACTTTTTGCTGTTTTTCGGCAGCTGCCATCATTCTTTGCATAAAACCTGTTTTCTTTTTCGGATTTTTAACAGGAACTAGTTCATCTCCTTGCTGATGGTTAATTATATATTGCTGACCGATTGAAAGTAAATTGAACATAAAGTAATAAAGATTTAATCCGGATGAAAAACTCATAAATAAGAATGTCATCATGAATGGCATAATGTAAACCATAGCTTTTTGGTTTGGATCTTTCACTGTCATTTTCTGTTGAAAGAACATTGTAATACCAAGTAATGGTGCCAATCCGGTTATTACGCTTATCCCAAATAATGGTAATGTAAATGGAAGTTGATAAATTACATCGGGTGCTGCTAAATTAGTAATCCAGAACATGAAGGGTTCATTTCGTATTTCAATTGCAACATTGAAAAAAGTAAATAGCGCAAATAGAATAGGCATCTGTAATAACATCGGCAAACATCCACCGGCAGGATTTACTCCGTAAGTGGAATAAAGCTTCATTGTTTCTTTCTGGATTTTTTGCTGATCACCTTTATGTTTCTCTTTAAGCTCAGCTATTTTAGGCTGAAGCTGAGACATTCTTTTCATTGACTTATAACTTTGCTTGGTAAGTGGGTATAAAGCAAATTTAAGAATGATTGAAAAAACAATAATAACCCAGCCATAATTAGGAATAAACTCATGCAAGAAGGTAAATAAGGGCAATAAGAGATATTCAGAGATTGGTCTCGTAATAAATGTTAATCCCAGAAAACTGCCAAACTCAAAAATTGCTTCATAGTTATTCTCGTTATCTTTAAGTATATCATATTCAAGAGGACCAATAAATAATCTGAAGCTGTCTTTTTGATAATTCTGGTTATTAAATGGAATTCTTAAGCTGGCGGTGTAAACTTCTCTGGTACCGAAGGAACCCATTAAATGGTCACCTTTAAAATCAGCACCGCCTTCCTGGTTTGGCTTTTCAGGAGCTATAATAACTGTAAAATATTTGTTTCTAACACCAATCCAATCAATTTTTCCATTCATTACCTTTTCAACAGTTTCACCTTCGGAACTGGCATCAATCACAATTTTTTCATCACCTGAATATGCCGCGGCATTAGAATAGTTTGCTTCATCAACTGAATTTTTTTCAACAAAATTTAATCCATTCGACCATTCTACATCATATCTATAACTGCTTATCAAATCATCCATATTATTAAGAATGATATCAACCTTCGAATTATAATCACTTCCGTAAAAAACAAAATGTTTTGTTAAATTTTTATTTTCACCGGCATCATAGGTATAGCTTAGTGAGAGTGAATCATTTTCTTCTACTTTAAAGTAAGCTGAGGATTTATCTAAATTAAAATCTAAACTTTTAGTGTTTACAAGCTGACCACTTTTAGTAACAAAGACAATATTAAAATCGCCGCCTTCTTTAGATGTATTTATTAACTGAACATGCCTATTATAAAAATCTGATTCATCTTTAATTTTAGTGTAGTACCAAGTTCTATATTCTTTAAGATAAAACTTACGAATTCTTGCCCCTTTTGAAGTCAATTCAATTAAAGCCAAATCAGTTTCAACGGTTATTATTTGCTCGGGAACGGATGAAACAAAAGTATCTTCGGTTTTGGTTTCATCAGTCTGAACAATTTTACTTTCTTGTTCTTTAACTTTTTCTTCTTCCAGATTTGTTTCCGTTTGGGCTTTATCAACAACGGTAGTTGAATCTGTAATTTGCTGAGGAATAGGTTGAGGTTCCGGCGCATTCATATAAAGCCAGAAAACTAAAATTACACCTATCAGAATAAAAGCAATAGTTGATTGTCTATCCATAAGAAATACCAAAATATTTATTAGGCGGGATCGTAACCGCCCTTGTTAAAGGGATTACACCTTAATATTCTCCATATTGCTTTTGCTCCGCCCTTGACCACACCATATTTTGTAAAGGAATCTACTGCATAATGTGAGCACGTAGGGTAAAATCTGCAAGATGAGGGAAACATTGGTGATATTAACTTCTGATAAAATTTAATCAGGTAAATAAAAATGTTACGCATTTTCTAATTTATTTTTCATTTTATCTAACAACTCAATAAAATCATCAATAATATAATCAAGTTTAATTTTATTGTTATGTTTTTGATTTAATCTATTTGGGGAAAAAATCATTAAGAGAAGCATTTTCTTTTGGTTACAAATTGCCTGTAATGGAAGTTTATTATGTCTGTAAGCTTCTCTGAATAGTCTTTTTATTCTGTTTCTCCAAACTGCATTACCAGCCTTCTTAGAAACTACAAAAGCAGCTTTAATACCAAACTCATTAACGCTGCTTTCCAAATAATAATTAAGTTTTATTTTGTTATGCGATGAATAAAAAAAACTTCTTTCTGTATAAACCTTTTGAAAATCTTTTTTAAGTTTTACTCTCTCATTTTTTGAAAGACTAAAATTTTTCAAGACTAAAATTCATCACTAACTGTTAATCTTTTTCTTCCACGAGCTCTTCTTCTTGCAAGAACCTTTCTACCATTCTTAGAAGCCATTCTAGCTCTAAACCCATGTTTGTTCTTACGTTTTCTAT
>CAYXXW010000091.1:0-9573 GCA_964469115.1 uncultured Melioribacteraceae bacterium | reverse complement strand
TGGGAAGGAACTAAAGGTCAAATCCTTTGATGTTGACTGAAGGGAGGTAGTATGTGCGATACTTGTGGTTGTGGAGAGCATGAAGAAAATATAACAATTAAATTCCCTGGTGAAACAAGTGAAGAAAATGATGGTATTTTACATTCACACCATCATCCACATTCTCATCATCATGTTCACACTCATTCACATGACCAAAACCATGCACTTGACAATAATAGTGAAAGAACTATAAAACTTGAAACTGATATTCTCCATCGAAATAATCTGATGGCAGAAAGAAACAGAGGATATTTTGATGCCAAAAATATTCTTCCTTTGAACATCGTTAGTTCCCCCGGTTCAGGTAAAACCAGTCTTCTTGAAAGATCTCTAAAAGAATTGAAAGACGAATTAAGTATTTACGTAATTGAAGGAGATCAACAATCAATGAATGATGCTAATAGGATAGATTCTATTGGTATACCAGTCATTCAGGTAAACACTGGAAACGGCTGTCACTTAGATGCGGTAATGATAAATAAAGCAATTAATAAACTTCAAATGGTAGAGAATTCTATACTAATGATTGAGAATGTGGGAAACTTGGTTTGTCCGGCTATGTTTGATCTCGGTGAAAAATTTAGAGTGGTTATAATGAGTGTCACTGAAGGTGATGATAAACCTGCAAAATATCCTACTATGTTTCACACTTCAAATCTATGCATAATTAATAAAATTGATCTTTTACCGTACGTTGATTTTGATATTGCCAAAGCCAAGAAGTATGCTCGCCAAATGAATCCTGAACTAGAATTTATTGAATTATCGGTTAAAAATGGAGAGGGTATGAAGAAGTGGCATGATTGGATTTATGAAAAAATAATAAAACCATAGTACATTTACGGAGGTTCCTTGGGCATTTCTACAATAACACGATTATGCATTAAAGTTAGTGGTATTGTACAGGGAGTTGGTTTCAGGCCTTTCATATATAATATAGCTAAAAAATATAACCTCTCAGGATTTGTTTATAATACAACTCATGGTGTTCAAATTGAAATAGAAGGTGATGAAGAATTAATTGAATTATTTATAATTGAACTCAAAGATAATCCACCCATTCAATCAGAGATAGATAATATCACTATAGACATCATAATACCTGTTGACTCACAAAAATTTGAAATTCTTTCATCGGTACATAATGGTAAAAATAATACACTTATTGCTCCGGATTTATCGATTTGTAATGATTGCTTAGATGAGTTATTTAATCCAAACGACAGACGTTATTTATATCCTTTTATAAACTGTACTAATTGCGGTCCACGTTTAACTATTATAAATGATATTCCATATGATAGAAAATTTACTACCATGCAAGCATTTACAATGTGTGATTCTTGTAAGCAAGAGTATGATGATCCGAGGAATAGACGGTTTCATGCACAACCAAATGCATGCTCCCAGTGTGGCCCCAAAGTTTGGTTTGAAAACAATGGGGAGCATAGTAAGACTGTAAACCATGAAGCAATCCATATTGCGGCAAAAAAGATTGCAGAAGGTAAAATTATTGCTATTAAAGGTTTAGGTGGATTTAACCTTGTATGTGATGCAACAAATGAAGTCGCAGTAAATGAGCTGAGAAATCGTAAGAATAGGGAAGCAAAACCACTTGCTATAATGGTGGAAAATATTGATAAAATACATGAGATAGTAGCTGTTAACCCAAAAGAATACAATAAGTTAACTTCTTTTGAAAAACCAATTGTATTACTTTTTAAAAATAGTAATTCCCAATTAGCAAATAATGTAGCTCCAGGTCGTTCAAGACTTGGAATTCTTCTTCCCTACACACCTCTCCACCACATTTTATTAAGAACCTATACATCAATAATTAATGATTCTCGCTTTCCTGCTCTCGTCATGACAAGTGCTAATATTTCGGAAGAACCAATTGAAATATCAAACATGGGAGCAAGGGAATATTTATCGTCAATTGCTGATGGTTACTTAATGTATGATCGTGATATATTAATAAGAGCAGATGATTCAGTCACTACTGTAATTAATAATAAAGTACGATTATTAAGACGAAGTAGAGGACACGTGCCAAAACCAATAAAAATATTGCATAATTCAGAATCAATACTGGCTGTTGGAGCTGAACTAAAAAATACAATTTGTATGACCAAACATGAAAATGCATTTGTTAGTCAGCATATAGGTGACTTAAGCAATCTAAAATCTTTTGAGTTTTTTAAAGAAACAATTTCCCATTTCAAAAAGTTGCTAAAAGTTGATCCAAAATATGTTGTGTTAGATTATCACCACGAATATCTATCATCAAAATGGGCCAAAGAAAATTATGGAAATACGACAATAAAAATACAGCATCACCATGCTCACATGGCTTCTTGTATGATTGAAAATAATCTAAATGAAAAAGTGATTGCAGTGATCTTTGATGGAACTGGCCTTGGATATGATGGAAAAATTTGGGGTGGGGAAATCTTAGTCGGTGATTATTTGAAATTTAGAAGAGTTAAACATTTAGAATATTTTCCTATTCTGGGGGGTGATAGTGCTATTAAAGAACCTTGGAAAATTTTGGTATCTTATTTAAACTATGTGTTCAAGGGTAAAAGTCCTCCTCTTAAAGTCTTAGACGATTTGAATATTGCCATCATCAATAAGATGTATGAAAAAAATATTAATATTTCGTACACGAGCAGCATGGGAAGATTATTCGATGCTGTATCAGTATTATTAGGAGGTCCTAAAAAAATAAGATACGAAGCAGAGGCAGCAATCTATCTTGAGGAGTTAGCACAAGTTGATGAGAATAATTATTATAATATCAAAATGCTCTCGGGAAATGAGATTATACCACTCAAGGAGTTACTTAATGTAATAATTGAAGATGTTTTAATAGGAGTAAATTCTTGCATAATAGCAGCAAAATTTCATAATACTATTGTTGAAATAATTATTGCGAACTTGTTACAAGTTAGGGAAATAATGAAGATTGACAAAGTTATTTTGAGTGGAGGAGTTTTTCAAAATGTATTACTATCAACTTTATTGGAAAGAAGATTAGAAGTGGAAAAGTTTATAGTATATATTCAATCAAAAGTCCCCGTAAATGACGGAGGAATTTCTTTAGGTCAAACAGCAATAGCACAAGAGCTAATTCTAAATAATATGGGTGCTCCTAAGTACTTAAATTTTGAGGTGAACTAATGTGTCTAGCAATTCCAGGGAAAGTAATTAGTAAAATTAATAAGGATGGACTCCTCATGGGGCAGGTAGATTATTCAGGAATTGTTAATGAGGTTTGTCTAGAATATTGTTCCAAAGTAAATATTGGAGAATATGTTATTGTCCACGCTGGATTTGCTATTTCAATAGTTGACGAAGAAAGTGCTAGGGAGACAATTCAAATATATATGCAGATGATTTCTGAAAATTCAAATGATACAGAATAAAATATTTTAGCAATGAAATTTCTAGATGAATTTAGAGATTCTGAGATAGCGAAATATTTGCTATCAGAAATTAAAAAAACTTCCATTCATAATTGGGTGATAATGGAGTTGTGTGGGGGGCAAACTCATACAATTATCCAAAATGGAATAGATCAATTATTACCAAATAATATAGAAATTGTTCACGGTCCTGGCTGTCCCGTTTGCGTAACCCCTGTTGAAATGATTGATCAGGCAATTATTATTGCTGGCAGGCAAGATGTTATTTTTACCTCATTTGGTGATATGTTAAGGGTTCCTGGATCAAACTCAGATCTGCTAAAAATTAAATCAGAGGGAGCAGATGTAAGAATTGTTTATTCTCCACTTGAAGCATTAAAAATAGCGAAGGAAAATCCCCAAAAAGAAGTGGTGTTTTTTGCAATTGGATTCGAAACTA
This sequence comes from uncultured Melioribacteraceae bacterium, assembly GCA_964469115.1. Taxonomy (GTDB): domain Bacteria; phylum Bacteroidota; class Ignavibacteria; order Ignavibacteriales; family Melioribacteraceae. The sequence continues at coordinate 5,664 of CAYXXW010000091.1, read as the reverse complement.
CCGCACCGGGAAATGCTATGGCAATTGTTCAAGCCGATAATCATTCTGTTACTAATTTTAGTGAACTTGTTAGTCAGGCGCTTGTTCCTCCTGCTATCGAGTTAATTTTATCTTCATCATCAAATAGAATAAATGGTTTTTTAGCTGCTGGTCATGTGTGCACAATTATGGGTTGCGAAGAATATGAGTTTATTTCGAAAGAATATAAAGTGCCTATTGTTCCTACTGGATTTGAACCTGTTGATATGCTAGCTGGAATATTAAAGTTAATTGAATTACTTGAGAATGATAATAATATAGTGCACAATAAATACGAGAGAGTCATTAGAAAAGAGGGAAATACTGAAGCACAATTAATGATTAATAAAGTATTTGAAATTGTTGATAGAAAGTGGAGAGGAATAGGAGAGATAGAGAGAAGTGGACTTGGTATAAGAGAAAGATACGAAAAATATGATGCATCTAAAAAATTTGGTGTCTCCTCAATAACGCCAAATGAATCTGAGCTCTGCATAAGCGGAAAAATACTGCAAGGATTAAACAAACCATATGATTGCTCACAATTTGGTAATAATTGTACACCAATAACTCCACTTGGTGCTACCATGGTTTCAAGTGAAGGGGCGTGCGCTGCTTACTATAAATTTAAAAGATATAAAAATGTCACGATCAGATAAGGAAAATAGGGATATTTCGAATGGACTCTCATGTCCATTACCGATCTTAGATTATGATACAGTTCAACTTGCTCATGGTGCAGGTGGTAGATTAATGGCAGATCTTATTAATAATGTATTTGTAAAAATATTTGATAATGATATTTTATCCCAAATGGAGGATCAAGCAACATTAAAAACTATTGATGCTGAGATTGTCTTCACGACAGATAGTTTTGTTGTGGATCCAATATTTTTTCCCGGAGGAAATATTGGTGATCTTGCAGTTAATGGTACTGTAAATGACTTATGCATGAATGGCGGACAACCAATGTATTTAAGTGCAGGTTTCATTATTGAAGAAGGACTTATGATAGCAGATTTAATTACAATAGTGATGTCTATGAGAGAATCTGCTAATAAAGCTGGAATTAAAATTGTTACAGGAGATACTAAAGTAGTTAATAAAGGCTCATGTGATAAAATATTTATTAATACATCAGGTGTTGGTTGCGCCCGTAAAAACATCTCAATAAGTGCATCAAATCTTAAGGTTGGCGATCAAATAATAATTTCAGGGACAATTGCTGATCATGGAATGGCAATTATGACCAGTAGAAAGGGTTTATCATTTGTAAATAATATTATTAGTGATACTTCTCAATTGAGTTCACTGGTAAATCTTATGTTGAATACTACTTCGCAAATTCATGCTATGCGTGATCCAACTAGAGGTGGAGTTGCTGCAACTCTTGATGAATTTGCAAAAAAATCAGATGTAGGAATTAAATTAAATAATAATAAAATTCCCATAAAGGATGAAGTAAATGCTGCCTGTGAAATTTTGGGAATTGATCCACTTTTTGTTGCAAATGAAGGGAAACTTATAGCTGTTGTTTCACCGGAAATTGCCGAAAAATTAGTGGAAGTAATGAGAACTCACGAATTTGGAAGGGATGCTCAAATAATTGGTGAGGTAGTTCATGATCACCCAGGAATAGTTACAAAAAAAACAATTTTAGGCGTTGAGCAAATAATTGACCTACCATTTGGCGAGCAGCTACCTCGTATATGCTGAATATTATTTATTGTTTATACTCTTGTTTCCTCTTTCTGTTTATACTCGGGAATTGTTATAATAAAAGTTGTACCTACATTTAGTAAAGATTTTACTTTAATATCTCCATTGTGTTCATTTATAATTTTTTTGGTAACAGGTAATCCAAGTCCTGTACCTTTAGAGCCTTTTGTTGTAAAGAAAGTAGTAAAAATATTTTCAATGTTATCTTTGGAAATTCCAGTTCCTGTATCTGAGACAATTATTTGAAGGGAATTGTCTGTTAAAGATTTTGTTTGTATTGTTACTCTTCCTCCGCCTTTTTCTTCGCATGCTGTTAATGCATTAGATAATAAATTTAATATAGATCTATAGATTCCTTTTGGATCAAGAAAAAATAGTTTAAGCTCATATTCAAGGATAAGTTTAATCTCAACATTTGATAATTCCGCGGTTTTCTCCATTAAGTCTTTAATATCATTACAAATATCATTGATATTACATAGTTTGTATTCAGGTTTTTTAGGGCGTGAGTATAACAGAATATCCAGAACTAAATCTCTTACTCGGTTAGAATTTCTTCGAACAATATCCCAACCTTTTGTTACATCATCCATATTTTTTTTGTGTGTTCCTTTTTCGACTATAAAAACTCCTCCATCTATATTATTTAATATATTCTTTAAACCATGTGCAGAGTTTATAATACTTTGTCCCAGATTAAATAACTGACTTTTAGCTTGATTTTCATCATTCATTCTTTGATTCTCAAAATAAAGCGCAAAATAAGTGGTAAATATTGAAATTCTTTTTTCATCCTCCTTAGTAAACTCATCAAATCCAATTTTATTAATTGCTTCCACTACTCCAAGTAATTTCCCATTAAATATTATTGGGATTGCTAAAATCGAGCTAATGTGAATATTAAGTTTATTTTCAATACAATCATTTAAAATTTGATCATCCTTAGTTTGATGAAGATTAATGATTCTCTGTTCACTTAAACACATCCCCATAACATTGTCTGTTATGGAAATATTGAATGAAGATGTAAGATTGCTATTAATTGACTTATTTTTATTATCACACACTAGTTGGATTACTAAATTATTGGGAATTTCATTAAACTTGATGAGAATACAAAATTGTGAATTTAAAACTTTGGTGAGTCTGAATAGTAACTCGTGGGCAAAGTTTACAGGTAATTGTTTTAATCTGATACTTTTACTCAGTTCAAACAATTCTAATTCAGCAGATTTCATTTGATACTTCAGTTGTTAAATAATTTGTTTACACTTGTTAACAATCTATCTGGATCTAAAGGTTTTTCGATGTAGTCAATTGGTCCTGACCCGTAATAATTACTCATATCATCTTTAAAGAATTTAATCCCAGTTTTATCGGCAACCCCTGTAAGCATAATTACAGGTATATCTTTTGTCGCATCGTTTTTTCTTAATTCGTTAAATACAGCAAATCCATCCATACCAGGCATCATTACATCGAGAATAATTAAATCTGGAATTACACTTACTGCTTTTAGTAATCCAGAATTTCCATCCTCTACACCAATAAATTCTAAATTCTCTAGCTCACCTAATACAGCTTTAACAAATTCAATAGCATCGGGTTCGTCATCTACAATTAGAACAATTTTATTATTCATCATGAAATCCTCTTTATTAGTTATTATTTGAATATTTATTAGAATAATTATGATATATAATTACGATAGAACCGGTTCTGAATAATTGCCGAAAAAATAGAAATAAATAAAAATACTAGAGAAAGAGTATTAGTAAAAATAGAACAGTATTTGAAGGATTAAGTACAAAATTACACTATTACTTTATGAAAGTCAAAAAATTAATATCGGATAGGATGCCCTATAATAATCTGATTAAGCCCTATTCCATAAGGCTTTTAACAGATTCAGAAATTAATAATAAAGTAATAGTAAAAAAAAATGTAGAAAAATATTTTTTTTGTTTGACATTTATAAAATAATGTATAATTTACACAGTACAATATTCTATTATACTTTATGCGGATTTTGTAGTTCTGATAGATTGAGGTTTTTTTTAATATAAATATTCTCTAATTCAGATCTAGGTGCAATGAGACACATTCGCTTTTATTCAGATTATCTCATTTATTTTTGTTGTTATCTCAAGTCATTGTTTCCCGAACTCTTGATCAACATCCTCCATTCCCAGAAACATATCAATCATGAATCCTATTCTCATCTATGTAATTCATTTTCATCTTTTGAGTTGAATTTTGGCAATTTCACAATGATTGGAGATAATGTATCAGCATCAATTTCTTATTGCCGGTAAGTTTTATAATAAACTAACAAATTTCTTTAAATATTGATTTTACTGTACCTTCGTCAAGTATTGAATTATTATTTCTGTTAATAGAGATAATAATTTCAGGAGGAAAAATGGTTATTAAAAAGGAAGCATTTATTGAGTTTCTTAGAAAATGCTCTTCTGAAGATATTTATGGGATTGATGAGGTAATTGTCCCCTCTAAAAATCGATTATCCAATAATGGTGATACATATTTGTGTGAAATCAATGACTGTGAGGACATTGATTTTGGTAGTTATAGGTCAGTTGATCCAGTTAAAATATTATTCTATTTATCACGAACAAATGTTTTTTTAGAAAATCAGAATCCAAAAAAAAGAATTATTGCAGGCATTAAAAATTGTGACCTAAAAGCATTAGAGATAACAGATCAGGCCCTGCTTAAAGAGAACTTTGTTGATCCTAATTATAAGTATTGGCGTGACAACACAATACTGATCAGCAGTGATTGTGAAAATTTAGGAGAATCATGTCATTGTTCAGTTCTGGGAGGGCAGCCATATGTAATAACCGGCTTTGACATAAATTTATCCAGCATTGATGATATATTTAGTTTAACCGCAGGATCAGAAAAGGGAGAAGAATTTTTAGAGCAGATGATTGATATTGTTTCAGTTGAAGGAAGCAATCAAGAAAAAATAAATAATATTGAAATAAGGAGACAAAGACTGAAGGAGCAATTAATTAGGCAAAATAAACAATATGCCTTCCCTTCAGAGCTTGATAAAATTAGATTGATTTCTGAAGATCCATGGAAGGATGAATCTTTGGAATGTGTTGGATGTGGAGCTTGTACGAATATTTGTCCAACATGTTATTGTATAATTCTCAATGATGAATCTGAAGCAAATAAATTCGTAAAGGTAAGAAGTTATGATTCCTGCCAGTACAATGGATATGCTAAAGTTGCTGGAGGTGGAACCCCGAGACCTAAAATGTTTCAAAGATTTAGAAATAGATACTTATGCAAATTTGATTATATGAAAAGTAACTTTAATAATTATGGTTGTACTGCTTGCGGAAGATGTTCAGATGCGTGTCCAGCCGGTATTGATTTCATGTCGGTAGTAACAAAAGTAGCAAATTTAACTGAAAGTGTTTAAAATAATAAGGAGATCCATAATCAATGGAGACTCTTACAGATAATTCTATTCAATCAATTGCAAATCCTTATGAAGTGATTCCAGCAGAAATATTTGATATAGTGCAGGAATCCCCTTTAATAAGAACATTAAGGTTAAAACCAGAAACTCCGCTTGAATTTAGAACGGGGCAGTTTATTGAACTAACTATTCCTGGAATCGGAGAAGGACCTTTCACACCATCATCATCTCATTTTGTCAAAGACACACTTGATGTAACAATTATGAAAACTGGATTTGTTACGGAGTATGTACATAAGGCAAAAATTGGCGATATTATCGGTATACGAGGTCCATATGGATCAAATTATCCCCTGGAAAAATTTAAGGGGAAGGATTTGTTAATTCTTGGTGGTGGTTGCGGGCTAGCTCCTTTAAGATCACTTTTCTTAACCTTACTCAGTGAAGTAGATAAGTATAAAAGAATAACATTT
>CAYXXW010000090.1:0-9604 GCA_964469115.1 uncultured Melioribacteraceae bacterium | reverse complement strand
CAGATATAATTCGTGAAGAATCTAAAGAGGCAATTAAGCAGTTAAAAGAAATGGGAATAAAACCAATGATGCTAACCGGCGACAATAAACAGGTTGCTAAATGGGTCGCAGACGAACTTGGTCTTGACGATTATTTTGCTGAAGTACTACCGGATAAGAAGTCTGAAAAAGTTAAAGAAGTGCAGAGTCGTGGAATGGTTGTGGCAATGACCGGAGACGGTGTAAATGATGCCCCGGCATTAGCCCAAGCAGATGTTGGTATTGCAATCGGCGCTGGTACCGATGTTGCAGTTGAAACTGCTGATATAATTTTGGTCAGAAGCAATCCCAAAGATGTTGTTTCATTAATCAAATTTGCAAGAGCCACTTACAAAAAGATGATTCAAAATTTAATTTGGGCAACTGGTTATAATATTATTGCAATTCCATTGGCGGCGGGAGTTTTATTTTCTTATGGAATAGTTTTAAGTCCAGCAATGGGAGCGGTTTTAATGTCTTTAAGCACAGTAATTGTTGCGATTAATGCAAAACTGTTAAAAGTGTAAAACAATTATGTTGGACTTTGATTTTAGGTGTTTATTGATATGAATAAAAAACATATAATTATACTCGGCGCGGGCTTTGGTGGTTTGCGTGCGGCTAAAGAATTATTAAAAGGTAATAATAATATAATAACTCTGATAGATGAGAGAAATTTTCATTAACTAAAGAATCAAATGTGACACTTAATGTGTTCAATTTACTTGGCGAAAAAGTCTCTGAATTAGTAAATGAAAAGCTGGTTATAGGCTCTCATAATGTTACATTTAATGCAAAAGACTTACCATCCGGGATTTATTTTTATGAGATAAACACGGGTCTATCTAAAATGGTTAAAAAAATGAGTCTATTAAAATAAGACAAGAAAATCAGTTGAGTTTTATTCTAGAAGGAGTACTAGTTACTCCTTCTATTTTTATTATAACTCAAAAATTTTTTGAGATATTTTGATTTTAAAGCGTGCGATAATTTTTGAAAATTAGAAAATAAATTGAAGAATGTAGTGGCAGATTAATCAATATTAACTCGGTGACTAATGCTAAAATAATAATATCCATATTATAAGAAGAAATTATGAAACGTAAAGAATTTATAATAAAAACAGCTTTAACGGGCGCATATCTATTAACGCCAAAGTTTAAATCTTTTGGTAAAGAGAATAGTAAAATTGCAAGTTCAAACGCCCTTCGTTTTCCTCATGAATTACAATATGGAGAATCGTTAATATTTAAATCGGCAAATGTTGAGGTTTGGCCAGGAACAACCACTCAAGTCCTGGCGCTAAATAATAGTTATCCAGGCCCAACAATCAGAGTTAAAAGAGGTGAAGAGTTTTCTGTGCTTTTTGAAAACCAGCATTCGGAGGAATCTACAATTCATTGGCACGGTTTATTGGTGCCAGAATTAATGGATGGTCAACCTAAAGATGCCGTGCTGCCAAATACTAGTTACAGATATTCATTCCCGATTATTCAACGAGCCGGCACCTATTTTTACCATTCACATGTACACCACTATACAGCTGAACAAGTTTACAAAGGGCATGCTGGATTCTTTATTATTGAAGATGAAGAGGAACAACAATTAGGTTTACCAAGTGGTGAGTTTGATATTCCACTTCTTATTCAAGATAGACATTCGGTTTACCAACCGCGGTTTATTTATTCACCTTCTAACATGGATATCATGCAAGGTTATCTGGGTGATCTACCATTAATTAACGGTACCCCAGATGCATATTTTGAAGTTCAAAAAACACTGTATAGATTTAGAATTGTTAATGGATCTAATGCAAGAGTTTATAAGTTAGCTTTTTCAGATAATTCTCAATTTTGGATAATCTCCACAGATGGAGGATTGAAAGATGAAGCAATAGAGGTAGATAATGTATTACTTTCTCCAGGAGAAAGAATAGAAATTCAATTTGATTTTTCTGCATATAGTATCAGTGAAACCGTTAATCTTGAATCACAATTCTTTAGTAGTTTGGGAGGTCAAGGTGTGCAAATGAATCTTCTTCGTTTTGATATAATTGGGAGCCAATTGTCTGGTGGTTCAGTTCCTCAAAATATGCCATCGATAAATTATTATGATTATAACTCAGTTCAAAGGACTCGGACGTTTACTTTGAGTCAGGGTATGATGATGACAAACGGAAGACATAGAATTAATGGGTTAACCTATGATATAAATAGAATTGATGAAACGATTCCATTCAATGAACTTGAAGAATGGAAATTTATAAATAGTACTATGAATTATCATCCAATGCATATTCATGGTGTGATGTTTCAAGTGTATGCAAGAAACGGGAATACAAATTTCCCACCAAAGGATAAAGGATGGAAAGATACAGTTCTCGTCAATCCAAATGAAACAGTACAAGTTTTAGTTAAGTTTACAGATTATTCAGGTAGATATCTTCTTCACTGCCATAACCTTGAGCACGAAGATGATGGGATGATGTTAAATATTCAAGTTGATTCACCAACTAAAGTTGAAGAAGAAAATTTATTACCCGAAACATTTGAATTATATCAAAATTATCCAAATCCTTTTAATCCAAGTACAATAATTAATTTTAGAATTGAAGAAATATCAAAAGTTGTTCTAACAGTTTTTAATCCAGTTGGCGAAAAAGTAATTGATTTGGTTAATGATCATTTAGAGCCAGGAAATTATGATGTGAATTTTGATGCATCATCATTATCTACGGGGGTATATTTATATCAGCTTAAAACAAAAACGGGGGTAATTGTTAAAAAAATGCAATTCCTTAAATAAAATGGAATGAAATCATTTTTTTATAATATTTTGGTATCTATATGAAAAAAAAATCAATTGAAATACAATATTTTAGAGGTTGTCCAAATTCGAATGAATTAATTAAGCGAGTAAAAGCAGCAATTCAGGAATTTGATAGTGAAATTATTTATTTTGAGACATTAGTTGAAGATAATCTGACGGCTGAAAAAGTAAACTTTAGAGGATCGCCTACTTTGCTTATTGATGGAAAAGATTTTGAAGATTTAAGTGAGGCTGTACATTCAAATTTAGCTTGCAGATTCTATGCTAATGGATTGCCAACAATTGTAGCAATTAAAAATAGTATTCAAAACAATTTATAAAGGGAATTAAAATGAAATTAACTTCTGTCTTAATCGCATTTTCTTTAATAGCTGTAATTTCTGTATCATGTTCAGAACAAAAAGAAGAAGTTTCTGAAAAAATGGAAATGAAAGCCGACAAACAAATGAGTGAGCACTCAATTAGCGAAGCAAAATCAGAATTAGTTAGAGAAGGTGTAATTGATGTTGCTTCCATTGATATAAATAATGACGGTAAAATTTATGAATGTCCAATGGATTGGAACGTATTAGATGATCAACATGGCGATTGTCCAGTTTGTGGTATGGATATGAAAGAATATTCACTTAAAGATATTAAAGCAAACCTTGATAAATACGAATATGAGTATAAAAAATAGTTAAATAATATTATTGTATTAGTAATTAGGTCATTTTTAAAGGTATCTTCAGTAGTAATTAAACGAAGTTCTAGTCATCATAAATTTAAACGACCAGTTTACTTTAGTCATTGCCTATACTAATATTGAGTTAAAGAATGAACATAATTATATCTAAACAATGAAAACTTATAGAAAATACAAACTGATAAATTTATTTTTACTCATATCCATATTGAGTCATACAACATATTTACATAACTTACTTGATAGTTATGTTTTATGTTATGGTTCAGATGGGCATCTTGAAGTAGAAAATATTGATGATTGTTCAGATTGCAAAAATGTTGCAAGTTCTGACCAAATGAGCAATAAGTTTACTTCCAACTTTCAAGAAAATAATTGTAATGATATAAGTCTGGATGGAAACTGCTTTGAAGACGTCCAATATTTGATAAAAAATGTAAAAATCCTCACATCTCAAAATAATTCATCTGTAGAATTATTTTATAGTCCAGATCAAAAAGTCAAATTCACAAATACAAATATTTTTGTAAAAAATTATAACCCCGCTTTACAAAATTACTCGACTGTTTTACTAATAATTTAAAATTAGTCCCCAAACACCTCAATAGTCTAAACAAAAGTTAAAAATTTAATGATAGAATTAGGGAGATTTTATGCACAAGAAAATGTGTGTAATCATCGTTATTTCAATCACTTTATTTGCCAAAAGTATTATTGCGCAGGTAAATATAAATGGTGGATTAACGATTCATGAAGCAGTTAAAAAAGGACTCGAAAATAATTACGAGTTGCAATTTCTAAATAAACTTATAGAAACATCAAAAGCTGAAAAAAGACAGAATAGTTTATATCAAAATCCAGAGTTTGAAATTGAGGCTGAAAATATTCTTGGAAATGATGATTTAAGGGGATTTAGTGGGAGTGAAATAACGACCACAATTAGTCAAAATATTCAACTTGGGGGAAAGATAAGCTCTAAAGGAAAAATATCTGAGATCAACATATCATTGGCTGAATGGGATTATGAAACAAAAAAACTTGATGTTATAACTAGTATTAGAAAGTCTTTTATCCAGGTATTGACAATTAAAAAGTTAGTGGAAAAAAATAGTGAATTGGCAAAGATATCAACCGAATTGTTGAATAATTTAATTCAACGTGTGAAAGTTGGAAAGATATCACCTGCTGAAGTCTCTCGTGCCAAAATTATTATGAACAATTTAGAAACTGAAATTGCTTCACTTAAATCTGATTATGAATATTCACTTTTTGAATTGGCAACATTAATTAATGAATCGAATTTATTTATTGAAAAATTAAATGGAGAGTTAAAAATGATTGATGAAATAGTTGAATACGACTCTCTTTCAAAAAAGTTAAAGAATAACCTAAATCTAAAAAGATTTGAAATAGAATTTGAAAAACAGAATGCAATTCTTGCATACGAAGAGTCTGCATCGATTCCTGATCTCAGAATAAGTGCAGGTTACAAAAGACACAATGAAATAAATGCAAATACATTTTTAGTTGGTGCTTCAATTCCATTGCCAATTTTTAATCGTAATCAAGGAGCGTTACAAATGGCAAAAATTGGAATTGATAAAAAAAGAATAGAGTATGAATATACGAAACAAAGACTAACACTTAAATTAAATCTACTTTATAATAAATTGAAAATGCTTCTCAACTCATCAAAAAGACTAAAAAATGAGTCAATACTGAATGCTGAAGAAGCATTTAGAATTATAAAGGAAGGAAATATAGTTGGCAGATTTACAATATTAGACGTCCTTGATGCAGAGCGAACATTATTTGAATTAGAAAATCAATACCTGATTATCCAAGGTGATATAAATCTTTTATTGATTGAAATTGACGGTCTAACAATGAGTACAGAAAACTGAGGAAAACAAATAATGATAAATAAAAATATAATCTATTTGATTTTTGGAATTGTTATAGGTGTGCTATCTACTTTTGGCATAATTGAAATTATAGAAATCAATAATCCAAATAAAATTTCTGCTGATAATGCAGTGAAGCATGATGTACATAGCTTGGAAATTGATGATGAGAAAATTGTAAAACTAAATGGGACTGAAATTAAAGAATTGGGAATAGTTCTAAGTAAGGTTGGTCCGCAGAATATTGAATTGTATAATGATTTAACAGGTGAGGTTGTTTCAGATCCAGATCAACTTGCTCACATTGTACCACGGTTTAATGGAATAGTAAAAAGTGTTTTTAAGAAAATAGGTGATAGAGTTAAGAAAAATGAAGTAATTGCTGTAATTGAAAGCAATGAAAGCTTAACTACTTATGATGTTGAGTCATCAATTGATGGAGTTGTGCTTAATATGCATCTTACTCCTGGTGAGTTAATTGGAGATGATGACCACGTTGTAACAATTGCAGACTTAAACTCAGTATGGGCAGAACTCAACGTTTATCAAAAAGATTTACAAAAAATAAAAATTAATCAAAAAGTTGAACTTTATGTTGACATCTTAGAAAAAACTGTAAGCGGAAAAATATTTTATTTAAGTCCAACGGTTGATGAGCATACAAGAACAGCAATAGCAAGAGTTAGGTTGAACAATTATAATGGTTATTGGAAGCCGGGTATGTTTCTTAATGCAAGAGTTTTAATTGATAAAGTGCCGGTTGAAAAAGCTATTAGCTTAAGCTCTATTCAGAATTATGATGGTGAAAAGGTTGTATTTGTAAAAAATGAGAATGGTTTTGTTCCAAGAGTAGTCACAATAGGTAAAGTAAATAGTAATTTTGTTGAAATTCTCAAAGGACTTGAAGACGGAGAAACTTATGTCGCAGAAGGGGCATTTGTGATTAAATCAGAATTGTTAAAAGAATCATTTGGCGGAGGCCATAGTCATTAATTAGGAGAAAGTAATGTATCAAACAATAGATTTTGTCCTAAAGAATCGACTTTTAATAATGGTTCTTGGGTTAGTTGTATTAGTCGGTGGTTATTTTAGTTATAAGAATTTACCAGTTGATGCTTTTCCTGATGTATCACCCTCCTTGGTTCAAGTATTTACAATAACAGAAGGACTGGCACCCGAAGAAGTAGAAAAATATGTTACATTCCCGATTGAATCTGCTATCAACGGACTGCCTGATATTGAAAACATCAGATCTGTTTCTAACTTCGGATTATCGGTGGTTAACATTTACTTTAAAGATGGGACAGATATCTATTTTGCACGCCAAGTTGTAAATGAAAGATTACAAGAAGCACGTGAACAAATACCTCTGGGGTTTGGTGATCCTCAAATGGGACCAATATCAACAGGTATGGGAATGATTCTATTCTATTATTTAGAAGATTCATCTGGCAAATACACATTGGAAGAATTAAGAACAGTTCAAGATTGGATAATCAAATATCAGTTGCAAACAGTCCCTGGTGTGACTGAAGTTTTGGGAATTGGTGGATATGAAAAACAATTTCATGTAGTTGTGGATCCTTATTCACTGCAAAGATACGGATTAGCAGTAAATGATTTAGTAGATATAATTAAAAAGAATAATTTGAATGTTGGTGCTTCTTTTATTGAAAAAGATGCCGAAGAATTCTTAGTTAGATCAGTTGGGTTGGCTACTGAAATAGATGATCTTAAAAAAGTAGTTGTGAAATCAGAAAATGGAACCCCGATATATTTAGATCAAATTGCAGATATTAAAATAGGCGGAGCAATTAGAAGAGGATTACAGACTCAAAATGGAACGAAAGAAGTTATTGCTGGTCAGATAATTAAATTATTTGGTGCCAATTCTTCAACAGTAATTAACTCAGTTGAAAAGAAAATGGAAGAAATTAATAAAACACTTCCAGAGGGAATTAAAATAGTTCCATATTATGAGCAAAAATCCTTAGTTCAAGCAGCAATAGGAACTGTTACAAATGTATTGTTTCAGGGAATATTATTGGTTGTAATAATCTTAATGCTTTTTATGGGATCTATTCGACCAAGTTTTGTGGTGGCATTCTCAATTCCTTTTTCTGTTTTATTTTCATTTATAGGTATGCACTATCTGAGAATCTCCATAAACCTGATGTCTTTTGGCGGGTTAGCGATAGCAATTGGAATGATGGTTGACGGGAGTATAGTTCTCGTTGAAAATATTGAAAGGTTAAAACACAAATCTAGAGATGATGAAAATTTATTTAGTATTGTAAAGAAGGCAAGTATAGAAGTTCTTAGACCGATTATATTTTCTATAACAATTATAATTACAGTATTTATTCCATTATTCACTTTAGAAGGTGTTGAAGGGAAAACATTTGGTCCCCTCGCATTCACTATTGCACTTGCAATGCTGGGTTCATTATTGTTCGCATCAACTTTAGCACCTGCAATTTCTTCTTTTATCCTAAAGCTTAACTCAAAGAAAATAAGTGGACATAAAAAGAGTATTGAGAAAGATAATATTATTATTCGGCATTTAATGAAAGTGTATGACCCAATATTAAAGTTTTTTGTAAATAATAGAATGGTAGCCGTAATCTTGAGTCTAATATTAATTGGTACTGGAATGTTCATTTACCCCAAGCTTGGATCTGAATTTACGCCCCAATTACAAGAGGGGACGTTAGTAATTAAACTATCAATGGCTCCTTCAATTTCTCTTGAAGAAAGTAAAAGAACAACAATGCTGGTAGAAAAAAGAATAAAACAAATACCGGAAGTTGAAAAAACAATTACACGAATCGGTAGGGGTGAAGTTGGAGCACATACCGATCCAATTAATAGTGCTGAATCATTCATTATATTCAAGCCCCATGATCAGTGGCGAAAAGGAATGACGCAAGAGAAGATAGAGAAAGAAATTAGATCAAAAATTGAAAATTTTCCAGGCATACTGGTCAGTTTTACCCAACCAATTCAAATGTCTGTTGATGAATTACTTGAAGGGGTTAAAGCAGAACTTGCAGTTAAACTTTTTGGTGATGACCTGGATGTTCTTAAAATTAAAGCAGAAGAAATTGCTGAAATTATTAGGAAAGTCAGAGGTGCTGAAGATATTCAGGTAGATCAAATTAGTGGGAAACCTCAACTTAAAATTTCAGTTAATAGAAATGCTATTGCAAGATATGGTTTAAATTTAGCAGATGTTCAAGATGTGATTAGAACAGCTATTGGAGGTGAAACAGCAGGACAAATTTTTGAAGGAATCCGACGATTTGATATCTTCGTTCGATTTGAATCGAAATTTAGAAATACTGAGGCAGTTATAAAAGATTTAATGATAAGTACACCTAAAGGTATGTTGGTACCATTAAGCCAAGTTGCTAAATTTGAAGAACTTGAGGGACCGAGGCAAATAACGAGAGAGCAAAACCAAAGGTTCATTACTGTTCAATGTAATGTAAATGGAAGAGATATAGGTTCGTTTGTAAAAGAGAGTGAAAAACTTATAGAAGAAGCTGTTAATTTACCAGTAGGTTATTTCACAACTTGGGGTGGTCAATTTAAGTTACAACAAGCAGCAAATAAACGTTTTGCTGTAGTAATTCCTATTACATTGTTTATAGTTTTCTTTTTGCTGTACTCAAGTTTTAAATCAATGAAGAATACCATTCTTATCTTTATCAATATACCTTTAGCCTTAGTGGGTGGAGTCATTGCATTATGGATAACTAATCAGAATTTATCGGTTCCCTCTTCTGTTGGATTTATAGCTTTATTTGGAATTGCCTTACAAAATGGAATGGTGCTTGTCACCTATCTAAACCAATTATTATTTGAAGGTAAAACAATAGATGATGCATCAATTGAAGGAGCAAAACTTAGGCTACGCCCAGTAATTATGACAGCTTTAACCACAATGTTGGGATTGCTTCCTCTACTTTTATCAAGCGGAGTTGGTAGCGAAGTTCAACGCCCACTTGCAACGGTTGTCGTTGGCGGTTTATTTACTTCCACAATTCTAACACTTGTAGTTATACCAGCTTTGTATAAATGGTTCCCTGCTAAAGCAATCGTGGAAGCAGACGAAAAATTTGGGTTTAACTAGAAATAGGCGTAAACCTTTAACAACAAAACGACC
>CAYXXW010000089.1:0-9612 GCA_964469115.1 uncultured Melioribacteraceae bacterium | reverse complement strand
GTCAACAATCCATTCCATTTTTGCAAGATGTTCCTTGACAATTTCTTTTGTTTTAAAATTAGATCTGGAATAGGCAAACTCTGCAAATATTTGTGCTGACTCAAAATCTAAAAATTTATATGATAATCTGCTCAGTTCAAAATATGTAGTTGACGAAAGGTCTAAATTATCAGAATTTTTCAAAATTAAATTTGTTATTTCAGAATATTGAGTTGAATCAATCTCTTCTAAGGAACCGACTAATTGTAATGAATAATCTGTAGGTTCTTTTGTTGCAAGTTCGAGCAATAGATTAGTTTTGAAATTTCTATCACTCATAAACTTAATCAGAACTGAATCACCCATGCCGAGTAACTTATTTTTTATTACTGCACTTCTCAAATAATTTTTGTGCGGATTTTGTTCTATTATTTTTTGATAATATTCAGA
Organism: uncultured Melioribacteraceae bacterium; assembly: GCA_964469115.1. GTDB lineage: Bacteria > Bacteroidota > Ignavibacteria > Ignavibacteriales > Melioribacteraceae. The sequence continues at coordinate 9,183 of CAYXXW010000089.1, read as the reverse complement.
GGCATTGGTAGAATCATTATTAAGAGCATAAAAATCTGCTAATAAAAATTCTAAGTAATAATAATAAGCTGTGCTTTCAAACTTTGGGATTTCACCCCTAAGAAAATTTATTCCAGAATTAAGTTTGCCTAACTCTTTCTGAGTTTGAACAAAACCGACTAATGAAGAATAGGAATCTGAGTAATTATAAATTTTTAAAAATAATGAGGCTGCTGCTTCATATTTTTTTTCCCCATAAAGTATATGAGCATTTCTTAGTTCTTTTGCTGTGGCCCTTGCGCAAAACTCTTTAATTAATGGTTTTCTGCCGAAGTAATAATTCGAAATGTGGATATTATTCTCAATTGGGATTGATGAAAGATATTGATAATATTCTTGTTCCAATTCCGTAATTTCAATTTCATAAACATCTTCAAATTTTTCACCGGAATAAATCTTTTTTACCTTATCCCAGCCACAACTATTTGCTAAATACTTTATGAATGATCCCGCATAGATATAGCTTAGTGAAGATGCATTTGCAAAAAAGCTAAAATTAGAAAATAGATTTGAGAGTGAAATTTTATAGTCATTCTTAAAAGCAAGTGCAGCAAGGTAATCGATATCAAAATCGTCATAATTATTCTCAATCGCCATTGCAAAACCCTCTATCATTCCCGGATTAAAATTCGATGGCAAATTGAATAATCCTTCAGCAAATTTTGCAGAGAAAATGTGTGATATCTCATGTTTTAAACTGTTATCGTAATTAGAGTAATTTAAATAGATTTGATTTAGCCAAGGTTTAGCAACATCTGCATTTGCTGAGCCAAAGAGTTTCTTCTTCTGTGCTCCCGATTCAAATATAATTGAAGTTATTTTATCATCTAACTCGGCAGCCAATAATTTACTTATTGCTGAATAATAAAACTCATGGTCATATTTTAATATTTCAATTTGTCTGTAAGTAAGAGAACTTGGAAAGATAATTCTAAAGTGTTCGGTATTTACTTCTAATGTAATCTCATTTTTGATTCTATCTAAATCTGAGCTAAAATTAAAATTTGGCTTTAAGCAAGATAAAATTATATAAAAAAGTATAATCCCAACAAATACCAAAAATTTACGAAACACATTTATATTATTTTCTTTAGAAAAAATATAAATTGAAACTAAAGAGAGTAATAAAACTATCACCCTATAATGTAATAAATCATTGGTGATCTCAATAGTCTGATCATAAATTACACCAGGATAGTAAGCAAAAATTGGATTATAAAAATATATTTGAGGGTTATAATATAATTCTGGTAAAAATCCGAGGAGCACGATCAACCATAAAATCAAAAATATCAAGAATCGCAATCTGACTGAGATGAATTGTGCAAACTGAGCGATTCCAATTCCTGTAAAAATTGAAGGGACTGCAATTACTAAATAAAAGTATATTCCATCACTAATAGGACAATTTTTACAAACTAAAGTCGAAAATAATAATATTAAGAAAGGTGTAAAAATCAGTGCAGTAAAGAATTTGATATCTGAAATTAAAGACTTATTTTCATTCCTTGATAACCAATAGACTCCACTAAGAAGTGAAAATAAAATAGCATTTATCGCACTCGATTCGTAGCTAAGAATATTAAGGAGCGGCATTCCCGTTAAGAATAAATTGACTGTAGTTATTAAAATTAGAATTACTATAGTCAATCGATTATTTAAAATAAGATTTTTCAAAGCACTTTACCGATTGCAAGAAACATTAGCTTTACAATTTATTGTAGTAAAATCATTTTTTTAGTATCTACAAATTCGTTACATTCCAATCTGTAGAAATAAACACCGCTACTTAATAAATCCGCATTAAATTCTACTGTATGAAAACCGGATTTTTTATATTCATTAACCAATTCCTTTACTTCCCTTCCTAAAACATCAAAAACCTTCAATGATACGAAGCCATTTCCCTTAAGCTGATATTTAATATTTGTTGTTGGGTTAAAGGGATTTGGGAAATTCTGTTTAAGCTCATATGTATCCGGTAAATTTTCAGTTGTTAAGTCATCAATATCTGTAGTTTCTGCAACAAGTTTAAATTTAATTGCATCAGCTCTCAGAACAGCCCCTATAGTACTATTTCCTGTATCCTCAACTTTCACATGAACAATTTCATCATTTGGTAAATATGACGAAAATAAAAATTTCCACTCACCGCTTCCATCGTTTTGATTTTGAATAACAGCTCTCTTTGCGACACCTATATAGCTCAAAGTATAAAGAGCGTTATCAGTTGCATTTTCAGTAACTGGAACAATAGAATAAATATCATATATTCCTTCATATTCCAACATTCTGCTAAAATCTGCTGATGCCAGAGGAGTTTTATTTAAAAAACTATATCTACTCGATTTTCCATAAGCTTCTACAACACTTGTTGCCCATGCTCCTGTTTCTTTATAATTTGTATTCTGTTCATTATCAACTATAACAAAAGGTGTTTCTACTTTTGCAGTAACCGGTAATTTAATAATTGGATTAACCGGATCGTCGCTATGAATAAATAATGTGTCTGTTTTATTACCTAGCTCACTTGGGAAATAGCCGATTGTTAAAGTTTTATTTTCAAATCTTCCCATAACCATGGGAAGTGAGTCACTAGTGAATAATCTTGAAGATGTGGTACTTATTGAGGAAATTGTTAAATCTGAAATTCCGACATTTATAACATCCAAATAATAATATGTTGTATCATGAATTACAATTTCGTTTAAGTCAATTCTTTCTGTAGATGTTTTGATTTCCCTATCTCTAACCAATGCTGAAATTTTCAGAACATCAGAAGAAAATTTAGTCATCGATGAACCATCACCTTTAACCTTAATTTCAATTTTATAGTCCGTGGTTGAATCAAGCTTTGCAGTTGTTAAGTACTCCCATTTATTTGATTGAAATGCTTCAGCTAACTCTCTATGATTTAATGTGTCTTCACTGCTGATTATAGAAAATGAAATATTCGGAGATGGATTTTCCAGTTCAGGTAATTGATAAAACAAATTGTAAGTTGCCGAGCTTGGAACCATGAATGACCAACTTACCATTGCTGAATCCGCAGGATTTAAACTAGTTAATCTGCTGTCACTATCCCAAGAAGCATTGTTTGATGCTGACCAGTTCCCATAATTTTCATTATATCTTTCATCGCTGTTATCAATAAAAATATCATCTGGAAGATAATTGATGAATTTGGTTGATAGATTTCCGCTTTTATCGGTTACCGCAACACCAACTTTAGCAACAGTATATTTTGCTATTGGTGTAGTTGTCCTCCATCTATTTTCAGAAGTATTTTGGCAAGGTATTACAGTGTACTGTTCATAAGTATTTTTTACAGCTACAAAAGGAGTAATCTGAAAAATCTTTTCATTAGTTGATATAGTATAATAAATATCATTACCGTTTTCTTCAGATGTTATTGTGATCTCTGGAGGCATATTATCAGTGGCACTTAGATATTTCTGATATCCTTCGATTCCGGTACAGTATTCAAAATTCACATCAGAATGATTAGATGCTGATAGATGAATTATTGAATCAACCCTAACTAGCTGATCTAAAAAATCTGTTTCGGGCAGATGGGACCAAATGCATACCAATTGATCATTTCCATTTGCTGCTTTTTGAAAGATCGTGTTTGATAAAGACTGACTGAAACTTTTCGTATAAACTGATCTGACATTGAATCCATTAAGGTTCCCGGGAACTTGATAATTTTGAGCCGATGGATGAAAAGGGATAAATTCTGAAGTTGCTTTTGACCAATCGTATAAATTATCGAGAGGTTCTTCTGTATCAGTATGCTTGTAAGGATATGCGTTATGCAGTGAAAATGGGAGCACGTATTCTAAATAATTCTGCCAATAATTATCCATAAAATGCCAACCGCTTCGGAAAGAGACAGGGAAAATATTTTCATCAATTAGCAGTTGGGCTAAAGTATATTTGAAATCGTCAATATAATCAGTAAATGAAAGAGCTTGATTCCACCAATATTTCCCATCTTTATCATAATCTGTCCAAGTAAAATTATGATAATGCAAAGATAACTCATCACCAAAAACATCAACACTTTCTCCATGGTACTGTTTCATTAAGTGGAAAATTATAGAATTTGCCACCGGGACATTGGTATTGTCGGCATATCTAAAGGTATTTCCCGCCATCATCCACCAAGTAAGTTTCATAGGTGTGCCGTAGGAGTCCGACATTGAATTTCTGTAAGTTGGGTCCATTACTCCATAAGCATTTCTGCTTGGATTCGTATATAGATCTTTTTTATAATGGTGTTTGTAATTCTTAGTATCAAGTCCTTCCCAAATACTTGTATCGGAACCGAGAACAAAATAAACCTTTCCTTGTGCAAAAACAGTAATATTGATAAATAAAATAATGAATGAGATGAGATTTCTTAGCAGCATAATTACAACCTCAATTTTCCGGGATGTGAATAATTTTAAATCAGTAAACCTTAAAAATTATTTTTTCTTTCTTTTATAAAAATATATTTAAAATTCCTTTGTTTTAACTCTTTCTATATCTGCTCCCAACTTTCGTAGCTTTTCTTCAATTTTCTGATATCCTCTATCAATATGGTATATCCTTAGAACTTCAGTTCTGCCCTCTGCCACAAGTCCGGCTAAAACTAATGATGCACTAGCCCTCAAATCAGTTGACATTACTGTTGCCCCTTTCAATCGCTCAACCCCTTTTACAATTACACTATTTCTTAGGATTTCAATATTAGCACCTAATCTGGTTAGTTCTGGAATATGCTTAAATCTATCTAAATAAATTGTATCTGTTATCTTGGAAGAACCGGGGACTATGCTCATAAAAGCTGTCCACTGCGCTTGCATATCTGTTGGAAATCCGGGATAAATTGAAGTTGTTACATCTATATTTTTAGATTCTAAATTACTTGAATCAAGAGTAATTATATTATTATTAAATAGTATTTTACAGCCACTGTCCTCAAGTTTTTGTATAGGTAAGTTCAAATGCTTAGAGTTTACATTTTTAAGCTCAATTTTACCTCGTGTCATTGCTGCAGCAATTAGTAGTGTGCCAGCTTCAATTCTGTCAGGAATATTTTCAACGCTAGCTGGCATAAGATTGTCAACACCTTCAATTTCCAATATATTTGAGCCAATACCTTCAATTTTGGCGCCCATAGAAACAAGAAACTGAGCTAATTGAGTTATTTCAGGTTCAGCGGCGGAATTCGTAATGGTTGTTTCACCTTTTGCTAATACTGCAGCCATTAACGCGTTTCCAGTTGCTCCCACTGATGAAATATCAAAATTAATGCGTGCTCCTAATAATCTTTTAGATTTTGCAATGATATAGCCTTGTTCTAACTCAATTTCAGCTCCAAATTTCTTCATCGCTTCTAAGTGAAGATTAATTGGTCTAGGACCCCATGCGCAGCCTCCGGGCATTGAGACCTTGGCATAACCATATTTTGCCAATAGCGGTCCCAAAACATAAACCGAAGCCCTCATTTTCTTTACGTGTTCATAGGGTGCGGTCTGGGAAGTTATATTAGTTGAGTCTAAAATGAGTTTATTATTTTCATATGAGGCATCTACACCAAGATGTTTAAGAAGCTTCATCATTGTAAAAATATCATTGACTTCCGGCACATTGGTCAACTCATTTACACCATTATTTAATAATACCGAAGGCATTAAAGCAAGTGCCGAATTTTTTGCTCCACTTACCTCAACAGTGCCCTTTAGAGGTTTTCCACCCTTTATTACAAATTTATCCAATGTTACTCCTCAAATTTTAATAATAAATATAGGATATCTGAATCAATTTAAAAACTAAAAGTAAAAATAAATTTATGATGAATAAAAGATAATCTATAAACTATTTTGTGGTTGATACAGTCGGTATTGTGGAGAGCTGTTCGTTAGTAATATTCAAGGAATCCGAGGCGAAATATTCTGTTTTAATAAAATCTTTAACGGAAGTTACCTTATTAAGTGCATCGCTTGCAATTTGGGGCTTAAAGAAGTAAATACCTACGCCTAACATAAAAATCAGCAGCAGAGTTATAAATGGTTTAAATCCAATTTTAGATGAGAACCATCCACTAAGCCAAATTGGAGATTGAATTATAAAAAAAGGCAAAAACAGTATAAAGTAAATTGTGGCGGAAAAAGCATAGAAACTGCTCTCAATCGGATTAGAAAAGCTCATCTTTTGCCCTAACCCGGAAATTAAATCCCAAAAAGAATCGCTGATCTGAGATATAATTCCAATTGTTACGTACAAGATTAGCAGTACAACGAGCAGTAAAATAGTAATAATGGCATGTAATAATTGAAGTATATATGGGAATTTCCATTTGGTAATTTTAATATCATTCCAAAATTTCTTTAATGGCTCAGAGTAAGGATTTATTGCTATATCAAGCATTATTAATTCTCAAAATTATATTTTTGCTAGCAACTAATAGAATGTTAGATAATAGGGCAAATTGTTGTTTATTTACCCGTTTATTTATAATTATCGCATAAATATTGATTTAGTTGAAGAAATGATCCTTATATCTGATTAAATATTATGAACTTGTGCGAAATAAAGAAAAAGTTGTAATTTTTCAATAATTAGATTAATTTTAATATTCTGTTTTTGCGAGAGTGGCGGAATTGGTAGACGCGCTAGATTTAGGATCTAGTACTCAAAGGGTGTGGGGGTTCGAGTCCCCCCTCTCGTACCATTAGTCTTCAAGGTAATTCTAATAAATTCAAATGAGGTAAATTTTTGGAATCAAAAGTTAATGTTTTAACCGATACAGAACACGAATTAGAAGTTAAATTAGAGTATTCTGAAATTAGTAACGAGATAGACGAAGCATATAAAAAAGAGAGAAAAACTATAACAATGCCTGGTTTTAGAAAAGGTAAAGTACCTTTGCCTATGCTTAAAAAAGTTTATGGCGAAGCCATCGAGTATAAAGCGAGTGAAGATATTGCTAATAAAAAATATTGGGATATTGTTAAAGAGCAAGAATTAAAACCCATCAGCATGCCGCAAATGACCGATCTAGATTTTCAATTGAATGAATCTCTTTCATTCAAGGTTAAATATGAAGTTAAACCTACTTTGAGTGTAAAAGATTATACCGGGCTCGAAATTGAAAAACCAAAATTCAAAGTTAAAGATGAAGACATTACATCGGAAGTTAACAATATGTTGAAGTCGAAAGCTGATTTTGAGCCAGCTGATGCTGTTGAAGATAATAATTTTAGAATTACAGTTGATCTTCAAAGAGTTGATGAAGACGGGAAAGATATTGAAGGCAGCAAAAGTGAAAATATGGTAATTGATTTAAGTGACAGTAAGGTAAATGAAAATATTTCTAAAAACGCTCAAAAGAAAAAGTTAGGTGAAGAGTTTGAGTTTTCATTTACTGATAAACATATGCACGAAGATCACGAGCATGTTGAAGATTATAGCTATGTTGCAGTTATAAAGAAGATTGAAAAAATTGTTATGCCCGAGGCTACAGAGGAACTAATTCAGCAATTATCGGGCAAAAAAGCCAAAACTGTTGAAGAGTTAACTAACTTTACAAAAGAAAATTATGAAAAGTATTATTTAGATCAGTCTGATAAAATTTTTGATAATGCACTTTTAGCAGAAATAGTTAAGAATAATGAGTTCGAGCCTCCTAAAGGGTACGTTGAAACTGTACTTGAAAGATTAATTGAAACTGAGAAACAAAATGCTAAGCAATATAAACAGCCTATTCCAGATGAAAAAGTATTAAGAGAAAATTTAAAAGAGAAAGCTGTTTGGAATGCCAAATGGCAAATAATTATGGAAAATATTGCTGAAAAAGAAAAAATTGAAGTTATTGATGCGGATTTGGAAGAAGTTGCGAAAGAAGAAGCTGAGAAAATTGGAATACCGGTTGAAAAATTGGTTAAGTACTATAAAGATACCAATCGTAAAGAATCCTTAATTGAAGAAAAGGTCTACAAGTTCTTAAAAGAGAATAATAAAGCCGTTGAAGTTGATCCAGATGAAAAAGCTAAAGAGGCTAAGGCAAAGAAGGAAAAAGAATCAAAAGCTAAAGAAACTAAAAAGAAAAGCGAAGATAAGAAATAGATTGTTATAATAATTTTTAAATAAAATTTAGGTTTATAATGTCAGAACAAATTCAAAATACACTTATCCCTTATGTAATTGAACAATCAGGGCGAGGCGAAAGAGGTATGGATATTTTTTCTCGTTTACTTAGAGAAAGAATAATATTCCTTGGCACCGGTGTTGATGATCACGTTGCAAGTGTTGTAATTGCGCAGTTATTATTTTTAGAAGCTGAAGATCATGAAAAAGATATTCATTTGTATGTAAATTCCCCTGGCGGCAGTGTTTCAGCTGGGTTAGCAATTTATGATACAATGCAGTATATAAAACCAGAAGTTTCAACAATTTGTGTTGGCATGGCAGCAAGTATGGGAGCAGTACTTTTAGCAGGCGGAGCAGACAAAAAACGTTATGCCCTTCCCCACTCTAAAATTATGATTCATCAACCATGGATTGGCGGATTACAAGGTCAAACTACAGATATTGAAATTCATGCGAGAGAAATGGTTAAGACAAGAGATAAACTTTATAAAATTTTAGCGAAACATACCGGCAAATCAACTGAACAAATAATGAAAGATTGCGATAGAGATTATTATTTAACTTCTGAAGAATCTGTTGAGTATAAGCTTATTGATGAAATAATGGATCGCAGAAAAATGCCCGGTGAATCCGAAAAGAAATAATTTGATTTGATTATTATTTTTATTCATAAACTCCGGTCAAATTTGGTCGGAGTTTTTTTTACTTCTAATACAATATCTGATCAATTTTATTCTGCAGTGATTCTGAGATTATCAAATTCATGATATACTAAAAACTTAATCCATGCATCTTTAACACACAAAGCTACTGTTATCCATTCGGAATTTGGCTCTACAACGGTATCTAACTTTCTCCAATCTGACCAAAAATAATTATCCCACTCAAAATAATCTTTTCCAAGCAATTTTAAATGTTCAGCATTTGGCTTGTTAATTTCACCATCAAAAACATACAATCCCGGTCCTGTTGGTGATCCACTGTGCTCTTTTTTTGTTCTTC
>CAYXXW010000088.1:0-9686 GCA_964469115.1 uncultured Melioribacteraceae bacterium | reverse complement strand
CAATATTAAAGTGACTTTCTGCGGTTAAAGAATCATGCAATAGAATTTGAGATTCTTTTAATGCTTGAGAATAATAATCACTAGCAAAAGCATATTTACTTTGTTGATGAAAGATTTTACCAATTCTGTTTAGTAATTTGATTTTAAGTAGGCGTTCATCCCCGGCGTTATTTTCAAATTCCTTTAATCCAAGTTGATAATAATAAATTGCAGAATCGGGGAAAAGGGATTCAAGTTGTTCCCCTTTAGATAGATAATATTTTGCGTCTGTTATTTTATTGTTTTGAGGTGGTGTGGAATAAGTTAGATGTACGAGTACTAAAAAGTAAATGCTGACTAGTAGGAGAGGAAATGAGTAATTATAATTTTTTACAATTCTGCTCACTTTCTGTAATCAAGTTTGGATTGGGTATTAGACAAAGGTAATGATAATGAGGTGAAATCGCAATTGAATAATGTTGTACCTAGAGTAGGTTAAATATGAAGTTTAATGAAAATTCTTCATAGATATATAAACAGGCTTCCTCATTACAGAGGAAACCAATTATTAATAGGCTACTTTAACAGCAACATTTTTTTTATTTCACTAAAGTTTTCAGCACGTCCCAGACCGAAAACTGTTAGCTGGTAACAATATACGCCACTGGATAATTTTGATCCATCAAACTCTACTTGATAACTACCTGGTTTATTATAATTATCTACTAGTGTCGTCACTTTGCGCCCAAGGATATCATAAACTGTAAGAGTAATAAAATTATCACTTGTAACGGAACCAGAGACTACAGAAGATGAGGGAATTGAATAAGAAATTATTGTAGATGGGTTAAACGGATTTGGGTAATTTTGATAAAGCTCAATTTTATTAGGAAATGTTTCATGTTTATTAACATCTGTTGTAATATTTGGATAAGAAAGTCTGAGGTTATCCAATACTAAACTGTCCCTGTAGACAACACCATCTTCTCTTAGAGCATCAAGCTTAACAAGTATGCCGGTAAGTTTTACAGGGAAGTTAAACATACTTCCTGGTTCGGTTGTTGAGGCGTTAATAAAAGCACCGGGCTGGATATCTAAAACATCTGAAACAGTTGCCCATTTCTTTACATTAATTTGGTAATTTTCACCATTATCATCCTTAAGAAGATAAACCAGCTGGTTTTTACTTCTACCATTGGTCATTAGATCAATCTCAATACTGTCGGGAACACCATCAATTGGAAGATTAGTTGCGAGATGAACTGCGTATGTTTTGCTCGGATTACCAGTGTACTCGTAAATAACCTTTAGGCTGGCGCTTCCTTCTGATCTTGGATCCTCAATTACATCAATTGTTGAATTGCCAAGATTAAGATTGTCTCCGACTAAAGAAAAATCACTTTTATCATCAAGTGAATGAAGTACAAACTTTCCCTCAATATTTTGAACAGTAACGTAAGCAAAATCAAATACATCTTCATATTGAACAAGAACTTGTGTTTCTCCTTCGGATTTTCCTTGTAGAACTCCATTGTTATCTATAATTGCAATGTTTGTATCGGAAACTTCCCAAATGAACTCATTGTTATCTAACTTTTTAATTACTCCATCTTCATCTTTTGTAATTGGTTTATACTCAACCAGATTGATTGTATTCGTTAGAATTTGTTTAGGCTGTAAAATAATTCCCCCAATTGTTTTAATATAAACTTTACAAGTATCCAAAATGTCACCATATCTTGCGGTGATGAATCCAGCAGAAGGGTTATCAGAAGCAGTGAATAGTCCGCTTATATCAATAGTGCCAATACCTTCAGAAACTTGATATACTATTTCATTAGGGTCGATAATAATTGGATTATAATATTTATCAAAAGCCTCAAAACTAATTCTGATTTGCTCACCTTTAAATATTCTTAAATTCCCCGGATTAATGGAAACATGAGAAACTGTATCAACTTTAGGAGCGGTGGAATAAACCAATAGTCCATTGGCAACTGCACGTTCAGTTCCATCGGAGGGGTCGTTAACAATTTTATCACGAACCCACATTGTTGTTGATCCGCCTCCGTCAAGATTTAAGCCGGTATGTACACCCAAATTAATCATGAAATCGGCAAGTTCAATTAGATTTATACCAACACTCGATTCTTGTCTGCCATCCACAGTTACCATATACAATTTGGTTTTATCTGCAGAATAACCAATCCCAGAGCGGGGATGCCTATCCGTAGCAAAAGTGGAGGCCCCACCTTCTTCTACATATCCTTTTAAAGCATAATTAATTCCATTTTCTACAATTTTGGGAAAGCCCCCTATTAATTGAGTTAGTTTAGGAACCATTGATGTGAATTCAAGTAATAACTTTAATGTATCGCTGATAGAAATATTATCAGTTAAAAATTGTGCAGCTGTTCCGTGTGCGGATAATACTGCTTTACCATCTGTTAAAACCATATCTCCTTGATTTGACTGAATATTTTCTACAACGCAATAAACTGTATCATTTACAATCCATTCAGTAATTGGGTTTATACTTATTTCTGTCCCGAATTGATTAGTCCCGGTTGAGGTCCCATAAAAAGAATTATATAGCGTAAGGTTATTTTCATAACGTGTATTGTTAACATCATTTATATTTAGTGATGAGTTTTTAGTAATTAGTTTGCCCTCAAAATCACTTAAGCCCAAAGAGGGTTTATTATCCGCAGTAATTCCAAAACTTGAGTAAGATGAATTTTGTTTTAATATTTCGCCATTAGCAATTTGCTTTCCAATTGGAATTCCGCCGCTTGCATAGAAATCCCCATTAATTGCTCCAACAACTGTATGACCTTCCATGTTTCTTTGAGAAACCATTTGCGCAACTGTTTGATATCCCAGCAGTTTATTCTGCGCTTTTACTGATTCAATTTTATTATACTCACTTGTCAAATCAATTTCTAATACATCAATAGTCCATGGATTTGTAGCTTCATGAATTTCAGTATAAATTATTCCAACTCCAACATACTTAGTATTTACAGTATCAAATCTAACTTGAGAGTGAATTGTACTGAAAAGAGAAATTAAAATTAAAAGTGTTAGTTTTTTCATAAGATTACCTCTAAAGTTTCTTCAAAGAATTCAATATTTATTCAATTATAACATTGTACTTTTCTAAAAGACCGAAAATTCCAGTCAATGAAAATTTTGCTTTTTTAATTTTGTTCACATCGGGATCTATTGAATAATTTACTGCTGATGTAAAATCAGCCTTTTCTAAATTTGTGTTATCAAATATTGCCCCGGATAAATCGCAATTATTGAATTTAGCATTTGTTAAATCTGATTCGGCAAAATCTGTTTCGGTTAAGTTACAATTCATAAAAATAGTCTTCTTTAATCTCAGTTTATAAAACAAAGCTAAATTTAGCTTACAGTTGTAAAATGAAAAGGAAAGAAGTAGCTGATTACAGTTGTTAAACTGTAATCCTAGAAGTTTACAATCAACGAATTTCACTTCTTTAAAAGAAGTATCTAATACTTTGGTGTTTGAAAGGTCGCAGCTAATAAATTCACATTCTAAAAACGATAAGAAAGAGAGATCCTCAAAAGTGCAATTAGAAAATTTACAGTTTTCAAACTCTCTATCAGTTAACTCAGCTTTAGAGAAATTGATGTTTTCAAAATTTTCGTTCATCTTAAAATATAATGTTGAAATGTAAATATATAAATTATTAGTTTAAGTTTATTTGCTACATCAAGAAGCCTAATAATAAAGCTATTTGATTAGATAGTAAATCTTATTGGTTAATATTTTGCTTTATTCTAAAAATAGTTGCACCATTGTAGCGCATGGTACAAGTGGGTTGTTAAATTATGAATATAATTCTTGATATAGAAGATCCTTCACCTTTGTTTATTCAACTAATTGAGCAAATTAAAGAAGCAGTATTGAATAACAAAATAAGTCCTGGAGCACCGCTGCCATAAATTAGGCAGCTTGCAAATGACGTGGACTTAAATAACAAAACCGTGGCCAAAGCATATCGTTTATTGGAACGTGATTCAGTAATTCAAACTAGAGGCTATCGGGGTACTTTTGTTCACCCTAATGCAAAGGCTAACTGCAGTGTAGATTTAAATAAATGGGATTTACATTTGGATTATCAGGATTAGCTTTTGCCATTATTGGTTGGGAGAGGATTGAAGGAATAAAAAAAGAACTTGCGACTTTGAAAAAAGTAATGGAAGATTCGGGTGTGAATGGATCAGACGAATAAAATTCAAAATAATTATATAAGGAGATATAAAATGAGTTCTAATAAAGTGGCTATTTTACAAATTGGAGTAGCATTGTTATTTGCTCTTGCAATTCTATTATCAAGTTATTTTATAGATAGTTCAGAACAGAGTCAAACTATAAGTACTATTTTAATTGCAATATGGTTTGTTCCATTCTCTTATTTAGTAAAAACAGATAGTAAAAATCGCAAATCAAGATGCTGTTAATAATCCCCTAAATGCGTGCTTGATAAGTATATAAGTCATAATATCTTCCTTTTAAGGCAATTAATTTTTCATGATTGCCTCTTTCAGCTATTTTACCTTTCTCAATAACTAATATTTGATCAGCCTTTCTAATTGTGCTTAATCTATGAGCAATTACAAAGGTTGTTCTTCCTCTCATAAGTTCAGCCAAACTTTTTTGAATAAGAGTTTCACTCTCGGTATCTAAATTTGAGGTCGCTTCATCTAAAACTATTATTTTTGGATCTGCCAAGATTGCCCTGGCAATTGCTATTCTTTGTCTTTGTCCGCCAGATAGTTTAACTCCACGCTCACCAATTAATGTTTCTAATCCCTCATCAAATCTATCAGTAAATTCATTTACATAGGCAGCGTTAACTGCATTTTTTAATTGTTCATCAGTTGCATCAGGTCTTGGAAATAAAATATTCTCTTTAATCGTTCCCTCAAATAAAAAATCGTCTTGCAGAACGACTCCCAAATTCTTTCTATAGCTGCTTAAGTTAACCTTACTAATATCAATATCATCAATTGTAATTCTACCTGAACTTGAATTTAAAAAAGATGCAGCCAAGCTCGCTATTGTTGTTTTACCAGAACCTGATGTTCCTACCAGAGCAGTAACAGTTCCAACGCGGGCCTCAAATGAGATGTTGTGTAATACTTCTTTTCCTTTTTCATATGAAAAAGAAACATTATCAAAAGTGATATCACCTTTTATGTCTTTTAAAACAATTGGCCTTTTCTCAGGATCATCTTCCGGTTTCATATTCATTATTTCTTCGGTTCTGTCCAAACCGGCAAAAGCTTCAGTAAACTGACTACCAATATTTCCCATTTGTGCTATTGGTGCAATCATAAATCCTAGATATAATGTAAATGCCAAAAATTCACCGATAGTTAATTCACCACCTATTATTTGCCAACCTCCAATTCCCATAATCCCTGTTGTTGCTAAACCCAATAAAAATGTAGAAGAACTTGTCATGAGGGCTGTAGAGGTTAAACTTTTCTTTACATTTTGGAACAGCCTGTCAACACCCTTTTCGAAACTTTTATTCTCTTGCTGTTCGGCATTAAATCCTTTTATTACTCTAACACCATTTAAAGTTTCTGTTAATCTACCGCTAACTTCAGCTGTGATTATTCTGCGCTTCCTAAATATTGGTCTTATATAACCGAAAGCTTTTAAGGCAACAAATCCAAAAATTATAACGGGTCCTAATACATAAAGTGTCATCATCGGACTAATATTTATCATTAGAATTAGAGATAATATTGAGGTCAATATTCCCCCGAACATTTGAACTAGTCCTGTTCCAACAATGTTTCTTACTCCTTCTACATCAGACATTATCCTAGAGACTAATGCACCTGATGGATTATTATCAAAATAACTAATTGGTAAGGAGAGAATCTGTTTTTGAACCTTTGCTCTAAGCTGAGAAATAAGGAACTGAGCTTCAACGCTTAAAAGTTTTGTAAGTAAAAACGTTGTTACTGCCTGAATTAAAATAGCAATGCCAACAACTAATAGGAGCAATTTCAGCATTTCTAGATCTTTATTGATTACTACATTATCCATTAAATATTTACTGGCTCCCGGTAATACTAGACTTGCAAGACGACTAATAATAATTAGTATTAATCCCAGCAAAACAATGTTCTTTCTTGGCAAAATAAAGTCTTTAAATACTTTGCTGATTGTAACTTTTGGTTTCTTCTTTTCCATTTAAATTTCTAAGTTTTATTCAGTTAGCTTTAATAATATTCAATAATTATTAAACAGATGTTTAATTTCTTTCTTTAAATAAAATAGAAATTAATCCCAAACATATTTCCATGAACCATCTTTTTGTCTTTTCCAGACAGTATGAAAATTGCCCTCGTTCAAAATATTTTTTCCTTCTGAATCGACTGCTGAAAATTTATAGTGACCGTAAGTGTAAGCCAGATCTCCGGTTATTGCTACATCCACAAAATCAGGTTCCCATTCAAGTTTTACATCTTTCAATGTTTGAGAGTCAAAATAAGATTTAATTGCATCCTTACCTTTTATTAAGGAATTATTTCGATTAAGAACTGCGTTATCCGCAGCATAATTTAAGAATGCTTTTGCAACACCTTCTGTTTTAGCCAGTTCGGCAAATTTCTTTTCAACTTTTAAAACTTCATTTTTTAATAATCCTATTCTATTTTCTTCTGTCTTTATTTTGCAGCCGGAAAATAGTACCAAAATAATTAATAGCCATTTTGCTGAAATCATTAGAGCTTTCATATTGTTCTCAAAGAAAGTGAATTGTTAGTTATTTAGTTTGTTAATAAACTCTGTGCTAATTCAATATATATTTTGACTTCCATTTAAAGTAGATTGCAATTCCCCCACTATTATACTATAAGTTAATTTGCCTTTTAAAATATTTGATTCAATACCTTTATTACTTGAAAAAATAAGAGTTTACCGTCGGGAGTTATGCTCGGACAATATTCCAGAAATAGTGAGTTTGCTTTTTCTCCCAAATTTTTATGTTTCGTCCACTCATCATTTTTGTTCTTTTTGCTTATCCACAAATCACCACCTCCAGCTCCTTTGCCCCAACCGGTTGAAGTGAATACAATAAACTTTTCATCTGCTGAAACAAATGCATTAAACTCATCTCTTAATGTATTGATCGAATCACCCAAATTTACGAGTTTTTGGTATATTCCCTTAATTATTTTTGAGAAAAATGATCCTTCCCGCCAATTGAAGCTTGGGTTTTAACACAAAAATAAATTGTGCCATTATTAGCAATCGAAAGATAAAACTCATTTGCATCTGTGTTTAACGGTTCTGCCCAACCACTATCGGTTTTCTCAACATACCAAATGTCATAACCCTTGGGATCAGCAATTTCGTCAATTGGTCTATTGAGTTGTTACTAATATCAAGAGTCACAAGTATATGCACCTAACACTAAACTTGTATAATTGTGCAGAACAAAAACATTTAGTATTTTTGCAGCGGAGTTTTGAATAAGAAACACTCTTAACGAAAAAATCTTGAGTAGCCTCTTTTAATTTTTCAATATTTGCATCGTCGAACCAGTCTTATTCTTCATTCATATTTTAACAAAAACAAAAATTGCAACATCTATGTGCAATTACTTTGAACAACTATTTCTTTGTGGATTAAATGATAAGCACTAATAATATAACATTACGATATGGTAAACGAACACTTTTTGAAGATGTGAATTTAAAATTTACACCAGGAAATTGTTATGGTATAATTGGTGCAAATGGTGCCGGTAAATCAACTTTTATAAAAATTCTTTCCGGCGAAATTGAGCAAAGCTCTGGTCATGTAATTGTTACGCCTGGCAACCGACTTGCAACTTTGAAGCAGGATCAATTTGAATATGATGAATTTCAAGTTTTGCAAACTGTAATGATGGGTCATCGAAAGCTTTATACAATTATGGAAGAGAGAGATGCTCTTTACTCAAAACCCGATTTTAATGACGAAGATGGAATTAAAGCAGCTGAGCTTGAAGGTGAGTTTGCTGAGCTTTTTGGATACGAAGCCGAATCGGAGGCAGCAGAATTATTAAGCGGATTGGGAATAAACGAGGAATATCAATCAAAATTAATGAAAGATTTGAAAGGCAATGAGAAAGTAAAGGTCTTGTTGGCTCAAGCATTGTTTGGCAATCCGGATATTTTACTTCTAGATGAGCCAACCAACCATCTTGATATTGTTTCAATTGGATGGCTTGAAGATTTCTTAGATAATTTTAAAAATACAGTAATTGTTATTTCCCATGATAGACATTTTATAAATAAAGTTTGTACACATATTGCTGATATAGACTACGGCAAGGTTTTGATGTACACCGGCAATTATGATTTTTGGTTAGAGAGTAGTCAGTTAGCTGCAAAACAAGCTAAGGATTCCAACAAAAAAATTGAATCAAAAAGAGCTGAGTTACAAGAGTTTATAGCTCGTTTTAGCGCAAATGCTTCAAAATCCAAACAAGCAACATCAAGAAAGAAGCAGCTAGAAAATCTTACATTAGAAGATATAAAACCTTCTTCTAGAAAAATGCCATATATTGCCTTTAAGTCCGATAGGCCTGCCGGAAATAATATGCTTGAAGTTAATAATATCGTTAAAAATTTAACAGAAGAAGTTCTCTTAAATGATGTTTCTTTTAAAGTTGAAACCGGAGATAAAATTGCATTTGTGGGTCCAAACGATTTGGTAAAATCAACTTTATTTAACATAATCTCAGGTCAAGAGAAACCAGAAAGTGGAACATTCACTTGGGGCTCAACAACCAAACATGCCTATTTTCCAAAAGATAATGCCAGGTTTTTTGAAGCTGAGACAACACTTATAGATTGGCTTCGTCAATATTCAAAAGACAAAGACGAAAAATATATTAGAGGTTTTCTTGGTAGGATGTTATTTAGTGGGGAAGAATCCTTAAAGAAAGCCAACATTCTATCCGGTGGTGAGAAAGTTCGCTGTCTACTTGCAAGGATGATGCTTTCTGGTGCGAATGCTCTAATCCTTGATGGACCAACAAACCATCTTGATATGGAAGCAATTTCAGCTTTGAATAATGGTCTAATAGATTTTCCCGGTACTGTTCTTTTTAGCTCTCATGATCATCAATTTATTCACACAATTGCTAATAGAATAATTGAGATTACACCTGCTAGAATTATTGATAAAAGAATGACTTTTGATGAATACTTAAACGATGAGGCTATAAAGAAAATCCACATGGATATATATCATAAACTGGCAATTAATTTGTAAAACGGTTGATTGTCAAAAAGTATGTATTGATCAGTAAGAATTAAACAAAAAATAAAGATATCTCAATCGCAAAAGCGCTCATTTTGTAATGACGCGTGGGATAATTCAAAATCCGAAGATTTGTCATCTCGAACACGTTGTTTGTGGAGAGATCTTTAAAGACGGGCTAGTAACAAGCATATTGGCACTATAGAAATAACAATTTTTGAAATGTCTAATAATCAAAACGTTTCTACTAAATTCAAACAAATTAATTATGTTTTAATTGCCTTTTATTTGATCGAGAAATAATTTTCTTTTCGAATTCTGGAATATTAGGAACCAAATCCCTTAAAAAGTTTGGTAGCCTTCTTCCTGCAACAACCAAAATATCTTGAACTAATAAATC